>JAIBHM010000134.1 GCA_020028535.1 Armatimonadota bacterium
GCTGGCAAACGACACCACGGCGCGGCGTGTCATCGAGCAAGTTTATGACGGTCTGCTGGAGCTGGACGCGCAACTGAGACCTCGTCCTGCTCTGGCCGAATCGTGGACTCAGGCGTCCCCCACCAGCTGGGTCTTCAAACTGCGCCGGAACGTCCGGTTCCATGACGGCACCCCGCTGACCGCCGCGGACGTCGTGTTCACGTACACGACCATCCTCGATCCTGCCCTGCGGGCGCCGTTGCGCGGCTTGTACCTTCCGATCACCCGGGTCGAGGCCGTCGACAACGAGACGGTGCGGTTTACCCTGAGTGCCCCATACGCCCCGCTGCTCAAATATGCCGACATGGCCATTGTCTCGCGCGCCGCCGTCGAGCGCCTCGGGGCCGAGTACGCCAGCCGCCCCGTCGGCACGGGTGCGTACAAGTTCGTCTCCTGGCAGCGCAACAGCCGGATCGTTCTGGAGGCGAACCCCGATTCCTGGAGGGGGCGCCCGAAACTGAACCAGGTGATCTTCAACATCATTCCCGACAACACGACGCGCGCCGCGGCTCTGGAATCCGGGGACGTGGACCTCATCCATTCCCCGCTGTCCCCGCAGGACGTCGCGCGCCTCAGAGGCTCCCCGCGTGTCACGATCACGCAGATGACCGGCCTGGGGATTACGTATCTGAACATGAACATGATGGACCCGATCGTGCGCGACGTGCGGATCCGCCGCGCCATCGCCCACCTCATCCCTCAGACGACGATCGTACGGCAGATCTACCGCGAGATGGACCGGCCGGCGACCTCCGTCCTCCTGCCGGCATGGTCCGGGGTCTTCACGGATGAGATTGTGCAGCCGGGGCACGACATCGCCCGCGCGAAAGCGCTGCTGGCGGAGGCGGGCTGGACGGATAGCAACCGGGACGGCGTGCTGGACAAAGACGGGCAGCGGCTTGCGCTGACCATCCGCACGCACAGCGAGGATCCGAATCGCATTCAGGTGGTCGAATTACTGATCAGCATCCTCCGCTCATCCGGGATCGAGGCGCGAGCGGAGATTACCGAGTTCCCCGCACTGGTAGGCGCCTTGCTCGCGGGCAACTACCAGGTCGTGCTGGTGGGCTGGCTGGGTCTGGTCGACCCCGACCGGGGTATGTTCAACCAGTTCCACAGCAAGGGCACTCAGAATTGGGAGAAGTACAACAATCCCCGTATCGACGCGCTGCTCGACGAGGGGCGGCAGAAAGCCGATCCTACCGAGCGTGCGCGCATTTACCGCGACGTCGCCCGGGTCATCGCCACGGATCTGCCCTATTACGTGCTGACTTATCAGGGCTATATCGTGGGGGTCAACCGGCGCGTGCAGGGGTTCGTGCCGAACCCGAGCGGGAGTTTTCGTTCTTTGTGGACGACGAGCGTTCCCTGATCTAGGGTATGGGGGCAGCGCCAGGCGCGGGTGAGCCCGCTGCCCCTCCCGCGGATGGTTCGCTACACCACTCGCCGCCTGCTGCTTCTGGTTCCCGTCGCGCTCGGCGCGGCAGTCATCACGTTCGTCTTGCTGCTGCTCCTGCCGGGAGATCCGGCGATCGCGCTGCTGGGACAGGAGGCATCCGGTCCCGAGATCGCGCGTTTTCGCAACCTGCTGGGACTCGACCGGCCCGTGCCGATCCAGTTGGGACTGTACCTCTGGCGGATGGCGCGCGGCGACTTCGGTCGTTCCATTACGCTCGACGCTCCCGTGCTGCGGCTGATTCTCTCCACGCTTCCCGCAACACTGGAGCTCGCTATCTTCTCGATCACCCTGGCCGTGGTAGGGGGGATCCCGCTGGGGCTGCTGGCGGCCCGCCGGCGAGGCACGGCGGTCGACACGACCACGATGCTGCTGGCGCAATTAGGGGTCTCGATGCCGGTGTTCTGGCTCGGCGTCCTCCTGATTCTGCTGTTCGCCGTCAAGCTAAACTGGCTGCCGTCGTTCGGCCGCGGCGCGCCGCTCGTGGCCGCCCTCGTTTCCGGCAACGCCGGCCTGATCATGGACAGCCTGCGCCATCTCATCCTGCCGGGCTTCACCCTGGCATTCTTCAACCTCGCCCTGCTCAGCCGCCTGACGCGCTGGGCGCTTCTTGAGGTTCTGGAAGAAGATTATGTGCGGACGGCGCGGGCGAAGGGTCAGCGCGAGCGCATCGTGCTCTACCGGCATGCCTTGCGCAATGCGCTGCTGCCGATCGTGACGATCGTCGGACTGCAGTTCGGCAACGCCCTCGGCGGCGCTGTCGTGACCGAGACCATCTTCGGCTGGCCGGGGATGGGGCGGCTCGTCGTCCAGGCGATCGGGCAGCGCGACTTCCCGGTTGTACAGGGCGCGGTCCTGGTGCTGGCGCTTCTGTTCTCACTGTTCAATGTTCTGGTCGACCTGACATATGCGTTCATCGACCCGCGCATTCGGTACGGGTAAGCGCCTCATGATGCTTCGCCGCCTTACGCCCTCGGCGAAGGCAGGGATGGCGGTGCTATTCGTGATCATCCTGGCCGCGGCGGTCCCGGTCCTGTTTACACGCGTGAATCCGGATGAGCTGGACATCATGGCACGCCTCTCACCGCCTTCGGCGGGCCATCCCATCGGGACCGACCACATCGGACGCGACCTGCTGAGCCGTCTTGTATATGGCGCGCGCGTCTCACTGCTCGTAGCCGTGGCATCCGTGGGTGGAGCGGTGGCGATCGGCGTTCTCCTGGGGCTGCTGGCAGGCTACTATGGGCGGTGGGCGGACGGCACGATCATGCGGCTGGTCGATGTGTTCCTGGCATTTCCGGCGATCCTGCTGGCGCTCGCGCTCGTCGCGGCGCTCGGGGCCGGTATCACGAGCGTGATCGCGGCGCTCGTCCTGGTGTTCTGGACGCAATATGCGCGGGTCGTGAGGGCGGTGACGCTCGCCGAGAAAGAAAAGGCCTATGTCGAGGCAGCGCGCGCGATCGGCGCGGGAGACGTCCGCATCCTGGCCAGGCACATCTTTCCAAACGTACTCTCGCCGGTCATCATCCTGGCCACTCTCGGAATGGGGACCGCCGTAGTCGCCGAGTCCGCGCTCTCATTCCTCGGGATGGGCGTGCAGCCGCCCGCGCCGTCGTGGGGATGGACGCTCGCCTTCGGCACACGCTACCTGCGGGATGCCCCGCACATCGCCACGTTCTCCGGGCTCGCGATCATGGCGACCGTGCTGGGATTCAACCTGCTGGGTGATGGGATCCGGGACCTGCTGGATCCGAAGTTCCGCCCGCAATGAGATGCCGTTCACAGTGAAGAGAGGAGCACGGTGATGCCGACCCGCACGTACCGCCCCATCCACGTCGGGACGCTGGCCAGCGGTACCGAGCTGATCCTACCCATGCACGAGATTGTTGGCGACCGTTCCGGTCCGACCGTCGGAATCTCCGCGGGAATCCACGGAGAGGAAGCGACCGGCGTGGAGATTGTCTATCAATTCCTGCGCCGTCAGGATTTGAGCTCCCTCGCCGGGCGGCTGCTTGTGCTCCCCATCGCCAATCCGTTCTCGTACGCGGCCGTCTCGCGCGGAACGCCGATCGACATGATGAATCTGAACCGAGTCTTTCCGGGGAACGCGGACGGTTTTCTGACTGAACAGCTCGCACATAAGATCGTCGAAGGTTTCCTCAAGCACCTGGACGTCTACGTGGATCTGCACGCCGGCGGCTCCACCCCCACCGTGGATTACGTCTACATCATCAACGCCGAGCCGCTCTCGCGCGCATTCGGCTCGCGGCTGCTCTACCGGCCGAAGGAGACGCTGATGGGGACCTCTATCAGCGTGACAAGGGAGCGCGGGATTCGCTCGGTGGTTGTGGAGCTCGGCGGTGGACGGGTGGATCAGAGCGCCTACGTCGACCGGGGCATCCAGGGCCTGCTCAATATCCTGCGCACCCTGGAAATGCTGCCGGGTTCGCCGGCAGATCCGCCCTCGCAGGTCGCGCTGCGGGAGATCGTCACGCTGCGGCCCCATCATGGGGGGTTGCTGCTGCCGGAGGTAACCACGATGGGGGGCGAAGTCAGGAGCGGACAGGTCCTCGGGCGAATCGTCAGCCCGTATTCACTGCAGGAACTCGAAGCGGTGCGCTGTCCGTTTGAGCGCGGCGTCATCGTGCTGACACACCTCACCCCGAGTGTCGTTGAACCGGGGATCTACGGGTTCATGATCGGCAATCTGGCCACCGCTGAGGCGTAAGCGTCTATGCCCTCGATCCGCCTGGTCAACATCCCCTCCACGCTGACAGGGCAACTCGGTCCGGACCGAGTTAGGCCATTTGTAACGAAACGCCACGGAGGCGCCTTCCGGGGTTATAAGCCGGTGCAGAATGGCAACAAATACTTATGAGAAGCATGTTGCCGAGACACGCTGGCAGGGCCCTTTTTCGGATGGCAGTGGGCGCCATAGCAACCGTGGTGGTACTGTCCCTTTCAGCCGGGACGGCCCTTCCGGCGACGGGACCATTTCCCCTGCAGGTCATGATGACGTATCAAAAAGCCACGGGTGCGGTCACCGTCAAGGGTTCCGCCCTGCCGGGCACCGTGGTTCAAGTCCGGAACGCGAGCACCACGGTCAAGAGCACCGGCACTTATGCGCTGAAAACGTCGATGCCAATGTCGCTGGTGGCGGTGAGGCAGGGCAACATCCGGCGCTTCCGCTTCGATCTGCCGGCCAAAGCCAAGCCCTATGTCACCGAGCTCACCATCAGGGCTGATCTCACGCGGATGTGGAGCGTGGTGACCGGGTTCCTGTCGCTCACCGAGCATCCGCCGGCGACAATCACTGTGCAGCATGTAGAGAAGGGGACGACCTACAAGGCTACGCTGACGAAGGGGAACTTCCTCATATGGTTGCCGGTGGTGCGAGGGACGAACACTCTTCACTGGTACCTGCAGGTGGGACCGACCAGATGGCCGGGGCCGGATCTTACGTTCACAGCGCAATAAGCCCGGTTCTATTCCACGAGCAGAGTGAGCGGGGCGAATAACTCCTCCAATGCGAGAGGCCGGCGCAATAACCGCTGTTCTACGAGATACTGCACTAGTGTGGTGAGCACCGCGCGATTCGCTTCGAGACCATAGGGCCACGGGTCCATCCCGAACACTTCCGACATCTCCTCGAGATCGGCCTGCAGCCAGGGAAGCGTGTAGCGGAG
>JAIBHM010000135.1 GCA_020028535.1 Armatimonadota bacterium
TCCGCATCAAGGCGGGTGCCGTCCGCGGCGAGGGAAACCTCGTCGAGCACCTGGGCCGCAGACCCCGCGGCGACGATCACACCATCCGAGGCGGCCACGACGCCATCTCGAATCAGCCCGAGCTGCATCAGGGACTCGCCGGTGCGCGGCCACTCATTGAGCCCGGGAGGACCGCTGAGGGTGAGCAGTTGGCCGGCGTTGACGATGAGGAGGTCGGCCTGGAGCTTCACTCCATCAACTTCGCTTCCAGGATCTGCTCCCGATTGAACCCACGCAGGCGCAGGTAGAAGCGGGCCGACTCGGCAATCGCGTCCAGCGGTACGAGGCCTACGACTTCGCTCTCCAGGATGTCCACGCCGTGGCGGGACGCCTCGAGGCGCACCTGCTCGTACGCCACGTGAATCGGCGTCCGAGTGTAGTCGAGCAGGTTCATCGAAACCTGGGCGCGGCCGGATTCGCTCCGGACGCCCATCGCCTGCACGTTCGCCAGCCCACCGCTGCTCTCGCGCACGGCGCGGGCGATCTTGCGCGCCACCTCCACGTCTTCAGATGCGAGATTGATGTTGTAGGCAATGAGAGGAGCTCGCGCGCCGACGACTGTCGCGCCGGCCGTGGGATGCGGCGCGGGCTCGCCGACGTCGGGCATCCAGTCGAGACCGGCAAGTTTCTCCCTGAGTCCCTCGTACTCGCCTTTGCGGATGTCCGGCAGCCTGCGGCGCTCGGGCCGGGTGGCCGCCTCAGCGTAGAAGAACACCGGGACGCGCAGCGTTTCCCAGATCTCGCGGCCCAGCCGACGGGCCGCGCCGACACACTCCTCCATTGTGACGCCGGAGATCGGGACAAACGGAATGACGTCCACGGCGCCCATGCGGGGGTGCTCGCCCTTGTGCACGTTCATGTCGATGAGCTCCACGGCCCGGCGGGTCGCCGCCAGCGCCGCGGCACGCACCGCGTCGAGGTCGCCGACAAATGACAGCACGCTGCGGTTATGGCTCGCATCCGCCTGGATGTCCAGGAGCCGCACGCCGCGCTGGCCCCGGATCCCATCCGCGATCGCCTCGATCACCTCGCCTCGGCGGCCTTCGCTGAAGTTCGGCACGCACTCGACGATGCTCGCCATGCGAGCGGTTTCTTCTTCGGACTCCGAACGTTCTCCTCGACAGGAGCGTGTCACCACCGCACAGAACAGCGTTGCCGTGTTCTTCCGATGGCGATGAGACCCCCGCGCCGCGGCGCATCGTCGGACGCGCGCGATCGCGACGAGCGTCTGAGCCGCTTTCTTGCGCTCGTCCTCCGGCACAAGCCCGAGAGCGTCGGGCTGGCCCTCGATCCCGCCGGATTCGTGGACATCGACACGATGGTGGCGGCGCTCGCGGCGCAGCCGGGCTGGTCGTGGGTCAATGCGGATGCGGTGCGGCAGCTCGCGCAGCAGGATAGCCGGCGCTACGAGATCGCCGAAAACCGGATCCGGGCCCGGTACGGCCACACGGTGCCCATTGACACTCCCGGCACCCCGGTCGTGCCTCCTGAGTGGTTGTACTATGGTGTCCCTCCGGCGTCACTGGATCAGCTGCGAGCCGAGGGCCTGCACCCGCAGGAGCGGCAGTTCGTGCATCTCTCGGCGACACGGCAGGACGCGCTCGCCATCGCCCAGCGGCGCGACAGCGACGCGCTCGTTATCACGATTCTGGGACGCCAGGCAAGCGGGGCCGGCGTGCCGTTTTTCCAGGCCTCCGCCGGCATTTATCTGACACGCGCGATTCCTCCGCAGTTCCTTCTGCTTCCCAACCCCCGCACAAGCGCGTAGACTGAAGACAATCCCCGGGAGGTCTGCGATGCTCGCGGAAACCCTGGTCAGTGATGTTCTTGCACGTGCCGTCCGCGGCGGGGCGTCGTTCGCGGAGGTCTACGTGGAACGGTGGAAGCGCCGTCAGCTGCGGGTGCTGAACAACGACGTCAAAGAGGCCACGAGCGGACTGGAAAACGGTGCGGGCGTACGACTTTTCTACGGCACCGAGGTCGCCTACGCGTATACAAACGATCTCACCCACGAAGGCCTGCTCGACGTGACCGACAACCTCGTCCGCGTGAAGGGCCAGGCCGGAAAGGTCGACCCCAAAGGACGCGGCGGGCTGGACTTTCGGAAAACGGCCTCGCGCGGCCTCCACGACCCTAAGGTGCCGTTCGAGGAGCATCCCAAGCCCTACCGGCTGGAGCGCCTCCGGGAAGCCGATGCGGGCGCGCGTGTCGCGCCGGAGATCCGGCAGGTGGAATCATACCTGCAGGAGTGGGAGCAGGACGTCCTGGTCGCCAACTCGGAGGGCGCCTGGGTGGAAGACCGCCGAGTCCGTACCCGGCTCTACGTGAACGCAATCGCGCAGGAGAACGGCGCGGTGCAGACGGGCACCGCGTGGGAGGGCCTCAGCGTCGGATTGGAACTCTTCGATCGTTTCCCGCCGCGCGAGGTCGGCAAGCGCGCCGGGGGGCAGGCGCTGACGAATCTCCGCGCGCGGCCCGCGCCCGCAGGGACCTTCCCCGTGGTCATCGGCAACGCGTTCGGCGGCGTGATCTTCCACGAGGCCCTCGGACACTTACTGGAGACGACGTCGGTGGCCAAGAAGGCATCGGTGCTCTCGGACATGCTGGGCGAAGAGATCGCCAGCCCTGCCGTCACCTACATCGATGACGGGACGACGGCGCACGCCTGGGGCAGCAGCGAGTTCGACGATGAAGGCGCGCCCACACGCCGCACCGTGCTGATTGAGCGCGGGATCCTGAAGAGCTACATGGTGGACCGCTGGGGATCGCTGCTCACCGGCTACAAGGTCACCGGGTCAGGACGCCGGCAGGACTACACCTTTGCGCCGACCTCGCGGATGCGCAACACCTTCATCGCGGCCGGCGAGACGCCTCTTGACCAGTTGTTCGCCCAGGTCGAGTTCGGACTCTACACCAAAGAAATGCGCGGCGGACAGGTCAAGCCCGGCTCCGGTGAATACAACTTCGGCGTCCAGGAAGCGTACCTGATCCGCAATGGGCAGATCGCCGAACCGGTACGCGGGGCCATGCTGGTGGGTAAGGGACCAGAAACGATCCGCCGCGTGGTCGCGGTCTCGAGTGATTTGTCGACGGCTTCGGGTATGTGCGGCAGCCTCTCGGGATCGATTCCGACCGAAGTCGGCCAGCCGCACGTGCTTGTCTCGGCGATCGTCGTGGGAGGAGAAGCCTGATGACCCAGGAGGAAGGCCGCCGGTATGTTCTGGCGCGGGCGAAGGAGCGCGGAATTGCGGCGGAAGTGCTCACCGAGATGGGACGCGAGTTGACGGCGCGATCTCACCAGCGGAAGCTGGAGCAGATCACGCAGGCCGTGCGCGGCGGCATCGGCGTGCGGGTCGTTGTTGACGGCCGCGTCGGATACGCGTACAGCGAGGAACTGAGCTCCGCGGCGCTCGACTGGATGCTGCAGGAAGCGACCGACAATTCCTCGCTGCAGGCTGAAGCGAGCGGCTTCCTGCCGAAGAGCACCGCCGTAACCCGCAAGGACATGGTCGGCGACTCTCTGCGGGGCTCGCTGGAGGCCAAGGTCCAGATGGCCATCGGTCTCGAGGGGACGATCCGCGAAGACCCCCGCGTCAAGCAGGTGCTTTTCGCATCGTACGCGGAGCGCGAATGGGACGTCGCGGTGACGTCCACGGAAGGCGCAGACGGTTCGTACCGGCGCGGGATCGCCGGATTGATGGCCTCCATGGTGATGGCGGAGGGTGAGAGCCGCAAGCAGGGGTGGGACGACGAATGGGCGACCAGCGTCGCCACACTCGAACCGGGCCGCACGGCACTGGAGTTCACCGAGCGCACCGGCCGCCTGCTCGGCGCCAAGCCTCTCACAACCGGGCGCTATCGCGCGTACATCGAGTCCAAGGCGTTCGGTTCGATTCTCGCCGCATTCACACCGCTCTGGAACAGCAAGAATGTGGTGGAACGGAAGAGTCCCCTGGCGGACCGGATCGGGGAGACGATCGCCTCCTCACTCGTGACGATCGTCGACGATCCGACGCTGCCGGAGGGTCTGGCCGGGCGACCCATTGACGCTGAAGGGACACCGGGCCGGCGGACCGTGCTGGTGGACCGGGGGGTGCTCAGATCGTACTTGACCAATTCGGAGACGGCGCGGGCGCTGGGCGTCGAGAACACCGGCCATGCATGGCGCTCCTACCGAGGCATTGTGTGGGTGGCGCCGAGCAACTTCTTCATGGCCCCCGGAGCAGGCGTCACGCTGTCGGAAGGCGTGATCGTCGCCGAGGTGTTGGGGCTGCACGCAGGGACGAACACGGTCACGGGGGATTTTTCCGTGCAGGCGCTCGGGTTGAAGGTCGAGGACGGGCGGGTCGCCTATCCCGTCGAGAACTTCGCCATCGCCGGGAATTTCTTATCGCTGCTGAAGGACATTACCGCGGTCGGCAATGAGTTGAAGTGGGAGTACGGCATGCGGATGGCGTACGGCACGCCGATGGTGGAAGTGCGCGAGCTGTCCTTCGCCGGGGCGTGATCACCCGGCCTCTGGGCCGGGTGGGATCTTGTGCCAGTCCTGTCCGGTGACCCTTACCGCATCCAGCACCTTTTGAACCTGCAGGCCGTCCGCGAAGGTGGCGGCCGGCGCGACCGGCGCGCCATCGAGGATCGCGTTGACCAGATGATCTGCAAACCGCACGAACGAGATACCCCATAGCGGCGAGTAGTCCAGCCCGGGCGGCGCAGTGAGCGTCTCGGGCTCGGTCATCTCCCCCCACTCCCCGCCCCGCCGCGCGCCCCAAAGGTGTTCCTGTCCATCGAGCCGCAGCGTGCCCTGATCCCCCCAGAGCTCCGCGCGCGGCCCCTCCCCATGCGACGCCACGCTGCTCAAGAGCACTGAGGCGATTGCGCCTGTGGCAAATCGCAGAGAGAAGGTCGTGAAGTCGTCGGATGTCACAGAGCGCGAGCGGCCGGCCGACGGTCGCTCGCGGACATATGTCTCGATCGTCCCGCTGACGGCCACGATGTCTCCCAGCCAAAAGCGGAGCAGGTCCACCTGATGTGAGCCCTGCGCTCCGAGCACCCCGCCCCCTGTGGACCGGTCTGACCACCACGTCCATGGATG
>JAIBHM010000136.1 GCA_020028535.1 Armatimonadota bacterium
GCGGTGTTGATGGCGTACAGGGCCGCGGGAATCGAGCCGGGCGCTCAGGAACTGCGGCGCCTGCAAGAATGACGGATAAGGGCTACTCTGCGACGAACTCCAGCGCCAGCGGAACAGATCGGATCAGTGTGTCCCCGACAGGCGACGCCCGTTCGCACAGCCCGCGGAGGCGGTCGACCTGTTTTGGGGTCGCCCCTGGCGCCTTGAGCCTGACAGTGTAGGACACCTGGTCGAAGCCGGCCGGTGGGGCATCGTCTTCGCCCATGAGCCGGCGCACGGTGAAGTGGCCCCGGGACTCGACCGTGAGCTCCTCGATCTGGATCCCCAGCAGCGTCGCGTGCATGGTCACGAGCTCAACATCGCACGCCGCAAGGCACCCCAGGAGCGCTTTCATCGCGCTCGGCTCTTCGTCGCCGCCGATGTGCAGAGGGCTGAAGCCGGCGCCCTCAACGCGTGCCCGGCTCCCCCCGACCCACCGCGCCGTCACGACCGGGTTGCGTTCCGCTTTCTGGTGATCCCGCCGCCCTGTCGAAACGAACTCTTGAAGTTCCTCGACGTCATATCCATTGAGCCGCCCCGCCGCGGTCACCTCGGCCCCGTCCACGTGCTTCACCTCCCAGATTTTCTCTAAGCCGGAATTTCAGGGCTTTTGGACTCATCTTCAGTGTGCACCTGCGCACCTTGTATGGAAGATTCCACCCCGATTTTCTCGAGCCCGGGCCGCTCCAGCGGGCCCTCCGACAGAAAAGAACCGGTCCCCGCTAAGGCTTCTTCTGAGGCACACAGCAGATAAACTTCATCGTCGTGGCGCCGGTGTTCTTGATCTGGTGCCGTTCGTAGGGCAGCACCCACATCACCGCGCCCGGCTCGAGCGGCTTCTCGCCTTTGTCGCCCACCAGCACGCCACGACCTTCCAGCATGTACATTTCCTGCTCGTACCAGTGATCGTGCAGCGGGGTAGCTGCTCCCGGCTCAACCTCAAAGACACGCATCGAGAAATTTTCGGCGCCGCGTTTCTGGTCGATGACCCAGCGGACCTTCACGCCGGGCATGTTCGTGGGTTCCTCGGCGGGGACTTCCTCAGGCTTGAAGATCTCCATGACCGCTCCTCCTGGAGAAAATGCGGAGGCCCGAGCTTCTGACCCGGGCCTCCGTAGCCAGCTGCCTACGAGATATGTTAGCGCAAGTGGTACGTGGCTCCTATGAACGGCGCGCTGGACCCGCCGAAGCTGACATAGCCGATCTGCGCCGAAAACTGCTGCTGGATCCGGAACTGCACGCCCAGATCGATCACGTTGCTCGTTCCCCCACCAATGGAGTACATGGTGAAGTCGGCAAAACCCAGAAATTGCGGGGTGAACGGCACCGAAGCCCCGATGTTCAGGAACAGGCCGGAGGCATTTGCAGAGCCAAACCCGGAGATGCTTGTCCCGGAGATGCCGAGCCCGGCGCCGACCCAGGGGTTAATCGTAGAGCCCTGGAGGCTGAAGTGGTACCGGCCGCCCAGACTGATCAGGCTGGCAGAGGCCCCCGCGGTGGACTGCCAGGCGTATGAGAACGTGAGGTCCCAAACCCGAGCGAGCGGGTAGTTAACACCGAGAGAAAATAGCGTGGGGCTGAAGGTCGCGAAATTGAAGTTAACCGAGTTCCTGGTTGGCGGCACAAGCTGGGCTGCCGCCGGCTGCGGGGACACCATGACAAGACTGAGAACGGAGAAAACAATCAACGCTGCGAAGAACCGCTGCATCAAATCCACCTCCTGAGGTGTGTTGTCAGATCTCAGCCCCGTTCTGACGCCTGGGGGGAATGTGCGTCGGGCTGCTCTTCCACGTACCCCCTGATACATCCTGTCCTTCCGGTTATTTATGCCCGGCCCCTCATCACAATTAGTCATGGAAGGACTTCGAGGCGCCGAGAGAATACTGTATACCATCCTTCCTGTCTGACACCCGGACGTCGAACGCAGCGGTGGATGATTCCATGCCAACCCACGCCCTGCGCCGAGAACTCATCGCGGCCGCCGTCCTCATCGCTTTCGGCGTCTGGATCGCCAGCGTGGCTTTGAAGATCCCTCTCGGGGTTGCGACCGACCCGCTGGGCCCGCGGACGTTTCCGGCGGCTCTTGGCGCGGGGATCGCGCTCTGTGGAATCCTCTTGGCAGGTGGCGTCCTGCTTTTCCGCGGCAGGGGCGGGCAGGTCAAGCTCACGATGGAGCCTGATCCGGAGGACGAGGGTGAAGCCGGCGGCCCGTTCTCACCGGGTCGCCTCGCCGGGGCCATCGGTGCTACGGCTGTCTACCTCGGAGCCTTCGAACCGCTCGGTTACCTGCTGGCCACGACGGGGTATGTGCTGGTCTTGATGCTGCTCCACGGTGGGGCGTCGTCGCGGAGCCTTGCGATCACCCCACCCATCGCCGCCCTCGTCCTGTACGCCGTGTTCAAGTTCGGCCTGCTGATCCCCGTGCCGGCTGGCGTGCTGGCACCTCTTCTGCCAAGGTGACGAAGGCCCATGGGCTTTCTTGATCAGCTCGTCGCCGGATTCGGAAATGCCCTTTCGGGATCCGGGCTCTTGATCATGATTGGGGGTGTGGCCTGGGGGATCATCGGCGGGGCGATCCCCGGGATCAGCGGCGCCGTCGCGATGGCGCTGGCACTGCCGTACACCTTCAGCATGGATGCGGCTACCGCCCTGGTCATGCTGGCCGGAGTGTGGGCGGGCGCGAACTACGGCGGATCGATTCCCGCTATTCTCATGCGCATGCCTGGGACCCCAGGATCGGCCGCGGCGCTAATGGACGGCTACGAGCTGACCCGACAAGGTCTCGCCGCGAAGGCGCTTGGCGTCTCGCTCGTGTGCGGCACGATCGGAGGACTCATCAGCATCATCGTGCTGATTGCGCTGGTGGTGCCGCTTGGAAACCTGGTCCTCGCGTTTGGATCCCCCGAAACCTTTGCACTGGCGGTGTTCGGCCTCACCCTGATTGCCGGCCTCTCCGGACCGAGCATCCTGAAGGGGCTCGCTGCCGGAGCGTTCGGCCTGCTGCTGACGACCGTCGGGCTGGACACGCTTACGGGATCACTCCGTTTGACGTTCGGCCGGCGAGAGCTGCTCGCGGGCGTCGATATCATCTCGGCGATGATCGGGCTCTTTGCCGTCTCGGAGATGTTCTACCAGCTCTCCCACCCAACACGCCGCGATGTGACGCCGCCGGTGGACGCGCGCACATCCTTCCCCACGCTGCGGGAGCTGCGCGACGTGAGTCGGGCGACGGTGGTCGGAACGATCGTCGGCTTGATTGTGGGTATCATGCCGGGAGCAGGGGCAACCGCCGCCTCCTTTGTCGCGTACAACGAGGGCCGCCGGTGGTCGAAGCGGCCCGAACTGTTCGGGAAGGGCTCGTTGGAGGGCGTGGCGGCGCCGGAGACGGCAAACAACGCGGTGCAGGGCGGCGACCTGGTGCCGACGCTGGCGCTGGGGATCCCGGGGTCGAATTCCGCAGCCATCATGCTGGCCGCGCTCATCCTTCACGGCATCGTCCCGGGTCCGTTTCTGATGTCACAGCAGAGCAAATTGGTATACACGCTGTTTGCCGGGCTGATCCTGGTGAATCTCCTGATGATCCCGGTGGGCATCGTCATCTTGCGCGGTTGCCTGCTGGCGCTGCGGATGCCGCCACCGAACCTGGTGGCATCCATTCTGGCGGTCATCTTCATCGGCACGTATGCGGCGGATCTGTTCATCTTGAATCCCGTCCTCGCGTTGATCTTTGGGGTAATCGGCTACGGGATGCGCGTGACGGGATTCCCGCCGGCAGCCACGGTGCTGGGCCTCGTGCTGGGGTTCCTGGCGGAGAGCGAGCTGCGGAGATCGCTTATCATTTCGCACGGCACGTGGGCGATCTTTTTCACCCGTCCGATCTCGGCGGTGTTGCTTGTTTTCACAATCGGCTTCCTGCTCTATCCGTTGGCCTTGAATCTCAGGCGGATGCGCCGGCAGCCGCCGTCTCCCGCGACGGCGCCGGCGTCTGGCGGTTCTAGTCGGTAAAGTTCTGGTCGGTGAATCCCTGAGGAGGTGGAGTGGATGAAATTGCTTGCGCTCGCTCTGTTCGTGCTGATTGCAACGGCCACTCCGGCGATGACGGCGCCGGAAGCGTACCCGACGCGGCCGATTACGTTCGTGGTCGGGTTTGCGCCTGGAGGCGGCGCCGACGTCTTTGCGCGCGCTCTGGCCGAAGGTGTGCGGGGAATCCTGCCTCAACCGCTGGTCGTGGAGAACCGTCCGGGAGCCGGCGGGACCGCGGCGAACGCCTATGCCTCCAGCCGCGCGGCCGATGGGTACACGCTGCTGTTCGCCCACGCGGGATCGTCGATCATCACGCCGATCATCGCCAACCAGCCGCTGCTGAAATGGGATGCCTTCGACACGATTGCCCGCATCCACGGGGAAGAAGAATGGCTCATGGTCCACCCCGACGCGCCGTGGAAGACGATGGAGGAGCTAGTCGCGTTCGCCAAAGCCAATCCGCGCAGAGTGCGCGTGGCGGGATCGGCCATCGGCGGCATTGACAGCTTCGTCGTCCTGTCTTGGGAGAAGGCCGCCGGTATCGATGTGGAATACGTGCCGCACGAGGGCGGCGGGCCGGCCGCGCTGACCTTCCTCGGCAAGAACGCGGAGATGCTGGTGGGGAACATGTCTGAGTTCTTCCAACATGTTCTGGCCAAACGGATGGTACCGTTTGTGGTCGCCAGCGAGCGGCGCAGCCCGATCTTCCCGCAGGTTACGACGTTCAAAGAGAAGGGCTACGACGTGGTGTTCGCGCAATGGCGGAGCGTGCTCGCGCCATCGGGGGTGCCGGCGTCTCGCATCGCAACCCTTGCCATCGCCTTCCAGCGGGCGCTCGGGTCTGACGCCTGGAAGCGGTTCAACACCAACGCGCGCGCGGTTGACCTGTACCTCGGGCCGGCAGACTTCCGGCGGTTCCTCACGAATGAGGAAGCCCGTCTGGCGAGAATCATCGACGAGCTCGGGCTGGCGAGACGATAGCCCGCGGATTGGGGGAACAGTGAGCGATAACGACGAGCGACTTGCGCGCGGCCGGAAGGTCCGCGACGAGATCAT
>JAIBHM010000137.1 GCA_020028535.1 Armatimonadota bacterium
GTTGCGTCTTCCGCACTGAACTCCACTTCCGGAGCCAGGCGGCGCGCCAGACGCACGGCGTCTGTCGCGGACACCAGCACGGCCTCGGGGCTCATGCGCAGTTTGTGCGCCATGTGGATGGGTGAGGTGGCGATGAAGGTGTGGATGCGCGCGCGCTCGGCCGGCTGCACTGCCTCCCACGCCCGTTCGATATCCTGGGGCGATGTTCGGGCCAGTACGCAGATGGTCGGCCCTGAGACTTCACGGGCCACGCGGCGGGCGGCTTCGAACTCGCCGGGCGACGAGATTGGGAATCCGGCCTCGATCACGTCCACCCCGAGCCTGGCGAGCTGGCGCGCCATCTCCAGCTTCTCCTCCGGAGTCATTGAGAAACCGGGGGACTGCTCGCCGTCGCGCAGCGTCGTGTCGAAGATCGCCACCCGACCCGTCATCTCAGGACGCTCCGACCGGTTCCCGCTTGGCCGCGGGCTTGCGCAACCACGGCATCATCGCCCGCAGCTGGCGGCCCACCTCCTCGATCGGGTGCGCCGCCTCGCGCCGGCGGAACGCCGTCATGCTGGGCCGGCCGGCCTGGTTCTCGAGCACCCATTCGCGCGCAAAGGTGCCGTCCTGCACTTCCGTCAGGATGCGGCGCATGGTCTCACGCACGCGCTCGTCGACCACGCGCGATCCCCGGCTGTAGTCGCCATACTCGGCGGTGTCCGACACCGAGTAACGCATGTATGAGAAGCCGCCCTCATAGATCAAATCGACGATGAGCTTCATCTCATTCAGGCACTCGTAGTAGGCGATCTCCGGCTGGTAGCCGGCCTCCACGAGCAACTCAAACCCGGCTTTGATCAGGCTGGTGATGCCTCCACAGAGCACAGCCTGCTCACCGAACAGATCTGTCTCCGTCTCCTCACGGAAGGTCGTCTCGATGACGCCGGCTTTCGTGCAGCCGATGCCGCGGGCGTACGCCAGGGCCGTCGCCTTCGCCGCGCCGGTCGCATCGCGGTGCACGGCCAGCAGGGCCGGCACGCTCGAGCCTTCGACAAACAACTCGCGCATACGATGGCCCGGAGACTTGGGGGCGACCATGATCACGTCGAGCTCGGGTGAGGGTTGGATCTGGTTGTAATGGATGTTGAATCCGTGGGCGAAGAGCATTGCGCCGCCCGGCCGCAGATGCGGTGCGATGTCCCGGTCGTACACTCCCCGCTGCACGTGGTCGGGGGCAAGCATCGCCACGACGTCGGCGCGCCGCGCAGCATCTGCCACCGTGGCCACCGGGAGTCCCTCAGCCTCCGCCTTCGCCCAGGAGCCGCTGCCCTGATACAGCCCCACCACAACGTCGATGCCGCTGTCGCGGAGGTTCAGGGCATGCGCATGACCCTGGCTTCCATAACCGATGACCGTGACCGTGCGGCCGCGCAACGGCTCCAGCGGGGCATCCTGATCGTAGTAGATCTTGGCCATCATCCACCTCCGCGCAACGATGTCATCTCACGTGGCCTGCGCGCCGCGCACCAGCGTCGCCTGACCCGTGCGGGCGATTTCCCTGATGCCGTGCTTGGCAAGCAATGAAACGATAGCGTCCACCTTCTCGCCCTTCCCCGTCACCTCGAGCGTCATCGTCCGGTCGGTCAGGTCAACCACGTTGGCGCGGAACACGTTGGCGATCTCCATGATCTCCATCCGCGTGCCCGGGTTTGCGTTGACCTTCACCAGCGCGAGCTCCCGGTCCACCGTCTGCTGTCCGTCCACCGCCGTAGCGCGCCGCACCTCGACGAGCTTGCGCAGCTGCTTGGCGAATTGCTCCGTGCGCTCCGGCGGCGTGTCGACGACGATCGTCATACGAGAAACCGCGGCATTCTCCGTTGGCCCCACGGACAGGCTGTGAATGTTCACTCCCCGGCGGCGGATGAGTCCGGCGACCCGCACCAGCACGCCGGGACTGTTCTCCACCAGCACCGAGATCGTGGCGGTGTGCGCCTCACTCATCCAGGATCATCTCCGCTACGGACTGGCCCGACGGAATCATCGGCAGGCAGTTCTCCTCGGGATCAACGATCACATCAACCACGCAGGGGCCGTCCTCGGTGGCCAGCGCGCTCCGGAGGGCCGGTTCCACCTGCTCGGGCCGGTCCACACGGATGCCGCGCGCTCCAAATGCCTCGGCGATTCTGGCGAAGTCGGGATTGCGCAGGATCGATGAGGACAAGCGATTACGGTAAAAGAAGGTCTGCCACTGCCGTACCATCCCAAGGGCGCCGTTGTTGACCACGATGATCGGCAAGGCCAGGCGGTGCTCCACCGCGGTGATGAGATCCTGCATCGTCATCTGGTAGCCGCCGTCACCGACCACCGCGATGACCTGGCGGTCGGGACAGGCGAACTTCGCGCCCATCGCCGCGGGGAACCCGAAGCCCATCGTGCCCAGGCCGCCCGAGGAGATGAATGACCGCGGCGCGCGCGGCCGGTACCACTGCGCCATCCACATCTGATGCTGGCCGACGTCCGTGGTGACGATCGCGGTCCCACCGGTGAGACGGTTGATGAGGTCGCACACGAACTGGGCACTGATCTGCCCGTCGCGCTGCCGGTAGCGGAACGGATGGCGTTCGCGCCACTCGGTGATCTGAGCCCACCACGGGTCGATCTGCGGCGGGCGCACCTGTGCAGCGAGCGCCGCCAGCACACGAGCGGCGTCGCCGACGATCGGCACGTGCGCCGGCTTGTTCTTGCCGATCTCAGCGGGATCGATGTCGATGTGGATGAATCGCGCCCGGGGGGCAAAGTCGCGCAGCCGGCCCGTGACGCGGTCGTCGAAACGCACACCCACCGCCAGGATGACGTCCGCCTCGTTCATGGCCCAGTTCGCGTAGGCGCTGCCGTGCATCCCGAGCATGCCCAGACAGCACGGGTGCAGCTCGTCCATCGCGCCCTTGCCCATCAGCGTGAGCGCGACGGGGATGCGCGTACGTTCGGCGAGAGCCGTCAACTCCGCGCTCGCGTTCCCGCTGATGATGCCGCCGCCGGCGTAGATCATGGGGCGCTGTGCGGATCCCAGAAGCTCGGCTGCGGCCGCAATCTGATTCGGGTTACCGTCCAGGACCGGCCGGTACTCGGGGACCGGGATGCCGTCCACAAACTCTGGGTCGCAGCTCTCCTGAGAGACGTCCCGCGGGATGTCCACCAGCACTGGTCCGGGCCGCCCCGTGCGCGCGATATAGAACGCCTGCTGCACGCGGCGCGCCACATCATCGGCGCGCATCACGAGGACATTCCACTTCGTGATCGGCATCGTGACCCCGGTCACGTCCGCCTCCTGGAAGGCGTCGTTGCCGATCACGGGTCGAGGAACCTGACCGGTGATCGCGACCACGGGCACGGAGTCCATCATCGCGTCGGTGATGCCGGTGACCAGGTTTGTGGCGCCCGGACCGGAGGTGGCCGTGCAAACCCCAACACGGCCCGATGCCCGAGCATAGCCGACTGCGGCGTGGGCGGCTACCTGTTCATGACGCACCAGGACGTGCCGGATGTCGGTCGCATCATAGAGCGCATCATAGATAGGAAGCGAGGCCCCCCCGGGATGACCGAAGAGCACCTTGACGCGCTCGCGTCGAAGGGTCTCGACGAGGACTTGGGCTCCCGTCATCTTGGTTGCGCGCGATGTGCGACGCCGCGCGGCCGGTGCGCTCACGATCTGCTTTGCCATCCCCCTGCCCTCCTGGAAAACACAACGCGGGAGTCATCCTAAGGGCGGATGCTCCCGCGGTACCACCTTAGTTCCGGCGCCAGGAACGACTGAACGCCGGCACTCCGACCGATATCGGCGGCAGCCGGCGACGCCTACCGGTTCATAAATTCGGCGTCGCTGCTCAGGGACGAGTTCGGCGGGCAACTGGACTGCCGGGTCTCACCACTCCCCGGCTCTCTGAGAACGTCGCCCTGCCTACTGCTTCCCGTCATTGCTTGCGAAACAGATAGCAAAAAGCCTGACCGATAGATCCCGTGTGAGGAACCTATCCCTCAGGCTTTTGTCCTGACGGTGTAGCGGCCGTGACAGCCGCCTGCGCCGCTTGGACCGACCGGCCTCTTGTGAAGGCCGTGGAACCCTAGGCGCACTTCCTCAATGCGTATTGCCTAACCTCAGGAACTTACGCGCGACTGTAACAGACCAGGGTCCGGTTTGTCAACCCCTCGGCCTGCTCGTCCAGATCCATGCGGCGAGGGCCGCGTTGATCACGATCGGGAGGCCGACGTTACGTACGGTGTACGTTCCGCGAAACCATCCCCACAACAACATGATGACGCCCAGAACGAACGTCACGACCACCGGCCCTGCCAGCCCGCCGTACTTTGTGGAGTTTGCTGCGATGGACCATACGACGATGCCGAAGCTCAACCCGTAGATGGCCACGAGGAGCGCCGCGCCAGGATCTTTCAACTCATACCCAAAGACACTACGAACGAGAGCAGGAGAAAGAACGATTAGGCCGATGAGAATATTGTAGATCGCAGCAGCTTTGAGCGGCGTGGCGACCTTGTTCATTTCCTACCACCCCCTCTCTTTAACGCGGATGTGCCAGGGTGTTGCACGGAGTCCCCAACAATCCCTGCTGAGAGGAACCGCGGATAGGACTTGTGAGGTTCCTGTCCCGAAGGGTCACCTTGGGAGCAGCGGATGAGGATGATCGCCAGGCTCATACTTGGTCTTGTCCTGGGAGTTGCATCAATTGCGCAGGCGCAGCCGCCATCGCTGGTGCGGGCTGTCGTTGGCATTGTCTCGTGGGGCGAGCGGAGGAGTATCATCGGCTTTCCTGGCGTTCTGGTAGGACCGGACGAAATTTACGGACTTGTCGGGTGGGAAGGTCCTCGCCCAGAAAGCAACTCAGTGCGGGTGGAATTTACGGGGGCATCGGGCAAGCCGGCACTAGTAGCACCAGAATGGGCACGTTCCGCCGAGATTACATGCATTGCCCCTATCGGGACCTTCATAGGCAGAGCGTCAGAGAAGGCGTCAACACTTGGAGTCGCCCGCATCAAGCTACA
>JAIBHM010000027.1 GCA_020028535.1 Armatimonadota bacterium
GGCCGCGGTGATCGCGTTCGCCGGCAGCGCGGTGATGCTGGCAGCGTTCCCCCACGTCGAGTCGCTGTCCGGGCTGTATCTGAACCGGGTCATCTTCGGCGCCGTGCGGGGATTGCTCTGGCCGGTCTTGTTTTCTGAAGTGGCCGACGCCGGCCCGCCGCGGTGGCGCGCGACGGCGTGGGCGGTCTTCTGGCTCTACTTCGGCTTGGGCCAGTTGATCGGGCCCGCGCTGGGCGGCTGGCTCGGCGACCGGGTCTCGCTGGCGGCGCCGTTCTACGCCGCTGCGGCGCTCTCGCTGCTCACCGTTCCCGTTGCGCTGGCCATCCGACCGCAGCGCGATGCGCTCACGGGGAATACGTTCGGCGCCTTCCGTCAGCTCTTACGCACGGCCCCAGGCGTGTCGCGCACGTGGATGCTCACCGCCTGCAACGTGATGATCTTCAGCGTGTACGCCACGTTCCTGCCCCTGCATGCAGCGGACCGCGGACTGAGCGCCGGGCAGATCGGCCTCATCTTCACCGCCGGGGCGCTGGCCTTCATTGCCGGCCAGGACGTGCTCCGGCGCGCAGGCGACCGGCTGAGCGCGGAGCGCCTGCTGGTCCCGGCCTTCCTCATCCGAGGGCTCGGCGTCCTCGCCGTGCCGGTCCTGCCGTCATTCTGGCCTCTGCTGCTGGTCAACGCGCTGACCGGAATTCCCGGCGCGGCGATTCCGAACGCGCTCTCGACCCGCATCGCCGGTCAGACGCCCCGGGAATACCTGGTGGCCTCGATGGGAGGCTTCAATGCCGCAGCGGACATGGGATTTTTCTTGGGCCCCGCGTTGGGCGGAGCGCTGGCGGGAGTAGGTCTCGCCTGGGCGTTCGTGATGGTGCTGCCGGTGACGGCGCTGGCGGTGTGGGTGCTGTCCACTCACACCATGAGACGGTCTGCCACCATGGCTGCGAACAGCAGCGCCAGGTACAGCGACGAATAGGCAAAGAGACGCATCGCCGCCTTCGGGGTGCGTTCACTGCGCACCCGCAGCGCCAGGAGAATGAAGAGCCCGCCCAGGGCAAGCGCAGACCCGCAGTACACCCAGCCCATCCCTCCCAGTGGGAACAGGAGCAGCGTCGAGGCCACCAGCACCACCGAGTAAATCACGATCTGCTGTCGCGTCTTCTCCTCGCCCGCCACGACCGGCAGCATTGGGACGCCCGCCTTCGCATACTCTTCACGCCGGTACAGCGCCAGCGCCCAAAAGTGTGGAGGCGTCCACAGGAAGACGATCAGAAAGAGGATCAGCGCCGGGAGCTCGACACGTCCGGTGGCTGCGGCCCATCCGACGAGCGGAGGCATCGCGCCCGCCGCCCCTCCGATCACGATGTTCTGGGGCGTGGAGCGCTTGAGCCACACGGTGTAGACGAAGACGTAGAAGCACAGGGCCGCCAGCGCGAGCACCGCGCTCTGCACGTTGACGAGCACCGCCAGCTCCACGAAGGCCACCGTCCCCAGCAACACGGCGAATGCAAAGGCAAACGGCGCCTCCACGCGGCCGGATGGAATCGGCCTGCGGCGGGTGCGGGACATCACCGCGTCGAGATCGCGTTCCAGCACCTGGTTGATGGCGTTCGCGGCTCCGGCTGACGCCGCACCCCCGGCGAGCGTAAACACGATGATCCAGGGGGAGACCGTTCCCGGCGCGGCGATGAGCATCGAGGCAAACGCGGTCACGAGGAGCAGGATGATAATGCGCGGCTTCGTCAGCGCGACGTAGTTGAGCACGCGCTGGGAAACCCCGCGCGCGCCGACGGGTCCGGCTTCTCCGGACGCAATGCGAGAGTGGGATGACAGAGGGCTCGCGCTCACGCCAGGGGCGCGCCCGGCAAGCACCACGAGCACGACGAGCGTCGCGAACAACGCGGCCGCCGTCGCCAGGTGCGACGTCGTCACGCCGGGGGCGAGCCGGTACTCCACGTTCAGCGCCCCGAGCAGCACCTGGAGGACGAGCAGCCCCACCGCAATCGCCGAGCCGGCCTGCAGGTCGCTCCGCCCGCGCTGCGTCCGGTATGCCGCGGCCGCGGTAAGGATGATGAGGAACCCGACGAACGCGGCCGCAAACCGGTGGAGCATGTGGACGGCGACCGGGCCGGAGATCGAGGGGAGAACCTGCCCATAGCATAACGGCCAGTCCGGACAGGCGATGCCGGCCTCGGTCGCGCTAACGTAGCCTCCCAGGAGCACAAGGCCAAACGTGGCCACCAGCGTCCCGGTGGCCAGGGTCTGGAAGCGATTGCGCTGCACCGGCTGATCGCGCAGCCAGGCGCGCGCCGTGAGCGCGACGAGTGTGGCGAAGAAGGCCATCGCCGTGCCGAGATGCGCCACGACGAGCCAGGCGCTGAGCTCGGTCCGCACGGTGAGTCCGCCGAGCACGATCTGCACGCCCACGAGCAGCACCGCCAGAGCGGCGTGAGCCGGGAAAATACGGCGGCGCCACGCGGAGATCGCGACCGCGAGCGTGAGGAAGCCCACCACCGACGCCACCAGCCGGTGTGAGTACTCGATCAGGATGAGTCCTTCTAGCGGCGGGATGAGGCGGCCGTGACACAGCGGCCAGTCGGGGCAGGCCAGGCCGGCGCCGGTGGCGCGCACGACGCCGCCGAGCACGATCAGCACGTAGGTGGTGATGGAGGCGGACAGCGCCAGGGTGAGAAAGCGTCTCATGATGCGGCTCTAGCGGTGAGCGTCTGACTGTTTCAGCGGCGCGTGCAGCGTCACCTGCGTCCCCCGTCCCCGCACCGAGCTCACGACCAACCGACCGCCCAGGGCCTCGGCCCACTCGCGCATGATGGCGAGACCCAACCCCCCTGGCGCGCGCGCTGCGTCATCGAACCCGCAGCCGTCGTCACGCACGCGCAGCAGGAGAGACCCATGTTCGAGGGTGAGGTGGACGTCGATGGCGGTCGGCGCGGCATGCCGCCCGGCGTTGGCCAGCGCCTCCGCCAGGATGATGCCTGTCCCCGCTCTCACCCGGCGTGAGAGGCTGGTCCCGCCGCCCTGAATGCTCAGGCGGATCTCCACGTCCGGATGCGCGTGCGCGAATTCCTGTGCCCGGGCCCGCACTTCGTGCGCGAGATCACGCGGAGGTTCAGCCCGACCCGACAGGAGCGCCCGCGTCGCATCCTCCAGGACGCGGAGGATTTGCCCGAGGCGGACGACTTCGTCGACGGACGAGGGGAGCGAGGAACGGACCGCCTGCTCGCAGACCTGCGACTGCACGATTGCGGCGCCGATGGTATTGAGGAGGCTGGCGTGCAGTTGATGGGCCCACAATGCGCGTGCTTCACGGACGCTGGCCACGGTGCGTGATCCTGCGAGGCGAACGACCCGGATCCCTCGCGGCCGCTCTTGGAGAGGAGGGCGTCCCCTAAGAGCCCGGACCGACGTGTCTCGGCGCCGGAGGGATCCGGGTCGTCCACCGAGTGTGAGTGGACGATAGCACGTAAAAATCTCACCTTCGTCACACCGGAGTCCGTGCGTGCGGCAGGGGGGCCTCTGGAGCTAGTACGCGGTCTCGAAGAGCGCGGCGATGTCGGGCGCGGATGTCGCCCGGGGATTGACGAGCACGTTGCCACTCTTCATCGCATCTTCGGTCAGACGGGGAATCGCTTCACGCGTGACACCCAGGTCGCGGAGCCGCTCGGGGATCTGCACGTCGCGGGACAACCGCCGGACGGCCTCGACTGCCGCCTCGGCGGCGGCGCGCGGCGCCAGGCCGGCCACGCGCTCTCCCAGCGCTTCCGCGATGTGCGGATACGTGTCGGTGCAGGCGATCATGTTCCACGCCATCACGTACGGGAGGAGCACCGCGTTCGCGATGCCGTGGGGGATGTCGAAGTGCGCGCCCAGGGGGTGCGACATGGCGTGCACGTTTCCCAGCCGCGTGCGTGTGAAGGCCATCGCGGCCATCGTGCTGGCCAGCAGCATCCTGGTGCGGGCGTGAAGATCTCCGCCGCTCGCGTAGGCCGTGCGCAAGGACCGGCCGATCAGGCGCATCGCCTCCAGCGCCAGCGTCTTCGCGATCGGGTTGTGCACGGTGTTCACGTAACATTCGATCGCGTGCGTGAGCGCGTCCATCCCGGTGGCCGCGGTGAGCGGCTGCGGCATGGACAGCGTCAGCGCGGGATCGCACAGTGCCACCTGGGGGACGATGTGCGGGCTGCCCACGGTCATCTTGAACTTCCGGTTGCGGTCGGTGATCACGGAAAAGACGGTCACTTCGCTTCCCGTGCCGGCGGTCGTGGGGATCGCCACGCAGGGGACGCCGGGACCCGGCACCTTCCCGATCCCTTCGTAGTCGAGCACCGTGCCGCCGTGTGCGGCCAGCACCGCGACCACTTTGGCCACGTCCATCGCGCTGCCCCCGCCGACCCCGAGCACAAAGGCGGATCGCGTCCGGCGGAAGAGATCATGAGCGGCATGCACCGTCTCAATGCTGGGGTTGGGCTCCACCTGTGTGTAGGGCTCCATGGTGATGCCGGCATCGTTGAGCAGCGCGAAGATGCGCTCCAGTATCCCGGCCTTGGCGATGCCGGGATCGGAGATCACGATCGCCCGGGTGCCGAGCCCACTCACCAGTTCGGGGAGCTTCGCGATTGCGCCGGGGCCGAACGTCACGGTGGCCGGCGCGACGAAGCTGAAGGTGTCATGCCAGTCCGTCATCGCCACCGCCCCTCTGTTTCTCGTCGCCTCCCTGCGCAGCCTTCAGCCGCGCGATGTACAGCCGCGCCGCCGCTTCCATCGATTCAGATCCCTCGGTCGATTCACCTTCAATGAGCTTCCATCGATCCGCCTCTTCGTAGAAGCGCTCCGCCTCGGCTTCCTCAGGCGATGGCTGTGCCCGCACCCGGCGCAACGCCGCCGCGACGAAACCGCCCGCGTATTCACCAATCGCAGGGATGCGACGCCACGCGATCTCGGCGAGGAACAGGCCGGTGGCCAGCGCGGCCACGTAGGGCCAGGCATCTGCGGGAGTGCGGGACGACCGGGACGTCGCCACCGCCGCCTGGGGATCTGACAGGATGGCTCCGCCGGTGGCTTCCGCGATGCGTGCGAGCAGTGTTCGGTTTGCCATCAGGTCCCGGAGCTCTGGTGAGTATGGCACCACGAAGCCCGTGGTCTTGGTCCTGACCTCCCGCCCGAGCCGTGTCGCCACCGCGATGGTATACGCCCCCGCCCGCCCGGCGTCCGCACGGCCCTCGTACCGGCCGGGCGCGGATTGCACCAGCGCGACCACATGCGCGCTACCGTCCGGACCCGCGACCCGCGCTTCCGCGTCCAGGCCGTCCACGGGATCGCCCGACGGAGTATAGGCGTCAACCGTGATCGCCACATGACCTCCCCCAGGGGCGCGCTGACCTGAGTCATCGATCTGTTCAACGCCAACCTGAAGACCATCGGCGTCATCGCGTGACGTCCACCGCACCAGGCGGTACCAGAATCGCGCGAGATCCGGCCAGGACATCCACTCCGCGGCCCACCGTGCGGTCGCGTCCGATGTGAACGCGGCCGCGCGACCGATGCCGTACTGCCAGGCGGCGAGGATCGGATCATCGGAGGGCGACACCAGGTGCAGCGTGCCGGCCGGCTTCGGGGCTGTGGCGACGTAGCCCCGGAGGGCCGGGGGCGCCAGATCGTCTACGAGTCCGCGCTGGACACGCTCGGGGACAAAGCGCTCCTCGACGAAGTACGCGCGCGAGGCCAGCAGCGCTTCCGCGGTGAGAATCTGCGGGATTGTGTAGAGATCCCTGGTCAGGTAATAGCGACCGCCGCCCCACCGCGCGAGCCCGCGCATGATCTGTTCGTCCGCGTCGCCCCCCACGGCGACAGAGGAGACGGTGATCTTCTCCTGCGCCATACGAGTCACCAAGCCCTGGAAATCGCCCGGATCCGTCTGGCCGTCTGAGATGACGATGACGTGCCGGATCTTCGCCTGTGAGGGGCGCAGGTAATCGTAGGCCAGACGGAGCGCCGGGTGCATGTTCGTGCCGCCGCCGGCCTGGACCCGTGAGACCTGATCCATCACCTGCTCCCGATTGCGCGCCTCAGTGGGCGCGACCAACCACCGCGCCTCCTGATCGAACGAGATGACGCCGATGACGTCGCGCTCCCCGAGCAAATCGATCACCGATTGCGCCGTCTCCTTCGCCAGCTCGACCTTCGCGATCTGCGCGCCGAAGGACCCCATGCTGCCGGACGTGTCGATGACGAGGACGATCGCCATCGACGGAATCGCCAAGCGGTGGCGCACGTCCATCGAGACGGGCAGCACTTCCTCCAGCGGCGTCCCCGTGTACCCGCCGACCCCAAAGCTGCGGGTGCCCCCGACCGCGACGAGCCCTCCCCCCAGATGCCCAACGTAGTCGCGCAGCGCCGCCATCTGCGCCGCGGAGAGGCGATACGCGCTGACGTCGTCGAGCAGCACGGCGGAGACGCCCCGGTACTCGCTGAGCGCCGCGGGCAGCGCCTCGGGCTGCATCACGCGCACACGCGCGCCCTGGGCTCTGAGCGCGCGGGTGATGAGGCCCTCTCCAGGGCCGACATACCAGATCATCGGGGCCCCACGCACGTCGACATGTGCGACGGCACGATTGTTCTCCATCGTGCCGTCGGGTATTGCGGTGATGGACGCGACATACCGGAGCAGTCCCTCCGACTCCGCAACACGTGAGAGAGTCACAGTGGTGCGCCCTGGTTCAATAGTGAGCCGGCGCTCGGCGATGACACGTTCGTCTTCACTGACGCGCAGCGTCACCTGTGCGCGCGAGGTGGCGACCAACGGGACGCGCACCACGAAACGCTCTCCGGCGCGGACCTCCGCCGGTGCGAGCACCTCCTCGACCAGGACGTCCTCGCCTTGTCCTGGCTGCAGGGGCACGACCGAGACCTCAACCCCCTGGCTGCCGGCGAGGGCAAGCGCCTGGTCGAGATCACCGCGGTTTGCATTGCCATCCGTGGCGACGATGATGCGACGGCCTCCACTTTGTGGCAGCGCGGCGAGGGCGGTGCGGATGCCGGCGGCCAGATCGGTGGCGCCGGGATCGGGCCGGGATGTCACGGCAAGACGCGGATCCGCTGATGGCGCTTCCTCCAACACCGCGTCCGCTCCGAAGGTGACGACACCGATGCGGTCGCCCGGGCGGCGTTGACGGGCTGCCTCACGGATGAACCTGAGCATGTCTTCCCGGGAGCGCGTGGAGATACTGTCCGAGAGATCCAGCGCGAAGATGATGCTCTGCCCGCCCCCCAGCCCGGCGAGTTGCGGCGAGGCCAGGCTCACCACGAGCGCCGCCAGCACGAGCGCGCGGAGCGCGACCGCTGCCCGGGGCGTCGCGCGCCGGGTGGCCAGTGCGATCATCAGGGGCAGGAGCGCCAGCAGCAGCAGCGCGTTCGGATGCGCGAAGCTCACATCACCCATGCGATCCCCGCTGGCGAAGGAGATAGGCGTTGCGGCCCCACTTCGGAACCCGAGGGAGACCACGCAGCCACAAGATCCATTCCGCGCACAGCACTACCAGCGCCAGGCCAATGATGAACCGCCAGGTTTCCCCGGTCCGCTCGCCCGCGGGCGGCGCTGAGGCGGACGAGGGGCGCGGCGACGACCCAACCGGGGCAATGTTGGTCTCTTCTGCCACGAGGTTCACCGCCAGGCGCTGCTCGCGATTTCCAATCCGCACGGTGTAGACTCCGGCGCGCTCCACCGTGGGGATGACCACGCGCCCGGAGGAAGCAGACAGGCGATGCTCCGCGCCGTCGGGCGTAACGACAACGGCCTCCGGCACGGATCCTGATGGAATCGCGATGGTGTCACCCGTCTGGTAAATGCGATCCGCGCCGCTCAGCCAGGAGAGCGCGTTGCTGAGAAAGATCGGGAACGCGACGCGCAGCGGCAGATCGGACTGGTCGAGGGCAAACGCGACCACCACCACCCGCACCCCGTCTCCCTCATGCGCCCAGATCAGCGGGGTGTCGCCCTCGGCCAGCACTTCGCCGCCGCGCGGCAGCAGGCGCAGCGCCTGGCCGACCGTGACCTCGCCGAGATCCACGTAGCGCATGACGGGATGGCGCAGCGACCACCGCAGCGCCGTTCCGCCGGGCACCGTCCCCTCCACCGTGAGCGGGAGATTCGGCGCCACCGTCCCCAACAGCAGGTAGTTGCCCGGAGGCAGCTCCACGGGCTGAGTGCGGTTGAGGACCACGACGTCGGCAGACGCAAGCGCCTCGGATGTCACGCGCTGCGCCGGAGCAAACCGGACGGGAATCGCGGCAAGGGCTTCGGTCAGGACCCGATCGGCCGCACCTGCGACGATCACCCGCGGAGGCGGCGTGCCGACGACGGCGTGCGCAACGTTGTCGACCGGCAGCAGGTCGCGCACGGCGAGCTCGATCCTGGCCACCCCGCTTCCGGCAACAGGAACGGAGACCGACGCCACTGCGTGCGCCCCCACGTCGACGGTTCGCTCGTGCAGACGGCGATCGCCCATCGTCACGATGACCGGAACGCGCTCTGACCGATCCCCGGCATTCTGAATCTGAATAATGAGTACCGAACCGCCGGCATCGCGTTCAACGTTGACACCAAAAACCCCCACGTTGTGGGAACGACTCCCCACAACGTGGTACATCACGCCGGGCACCGCGTCGCCGGCGCGATCCGTAAACACCTCGACGCGGGGACGAGCACCTCCCGACCGCTGTCCCAGAGCCAGGGTGAGCGCCTGGTCGAGCCGGCCGGGTCCGTCCGTGGGCCGCATCCGCTCGAGCGCGGCACGGGCTGCGCCAGGCTCGGAGAACGGCAGGACGATCTGCGGTCGGGGGCCTGCCTCGATGATCATGACGGGTCCCCTGGCAGAGGCAACGACCTCCTGCGCCTTTCGGACCGCCGAGGCAAATCGGGTCGGCGTCTCGTCCGTCGCCTGCATGCTCGCTGAGGTGTCGATGATGATGGCGTACGGGATCTGAGCCCCGGACAGCGACAGCTGCGGCTTCGCCAGGGCGAGCACGATCAGCGCCGCCGCCAGGAGTTGCAGGAGGAGCAGCAGGCTGCGTTCCAGCCGACGGGCGGGACGCTGCGCCGCGAGGTCGCGCCGGGCCCGATGCCAGAGGATCAGCGTGCTCACCGGCACGTCCTGACGCCGCGTGCGCAGCATGTACAGCAGAACGATCAGCGGAAGGACGAGCAGGCCCCACAGCGCGAGAGGCTCCCTCAGGCTCACGCCAGCAGGCCTCCGATGCGCAGGTACCGCAGCACGAGATCCTCAAACGGGATGGACGTTGCCGTGCGCAGGTAGTCGATCTGATGGCGGAGGCAGAACCGCTCGATCCCGGCAAAGTAGGCATCGCGGGCGCGCGCGTATGCGTCGAGGGCGTGACCATCTACGCTGACCTCGACGGCGCCGGCGGTCTCCACGTCCACCAACCGTGCATCCCCGCGCACGCCGGGGGAGAGCTCGTCCTCGCTGACGACGTGGATCACGAACGGCTCGAACCGGTGATAGCGCGCGAGCTTGAGGCCTTCCTCGTATCCCCCGGGCAGCCAGAAGTCGCTGATGAGAATGAGCAGGCCGCGCCGCCTGGTGTGGTAGACATACTCGCGCATGACCGCTCCGAGGTCGGAGGAGCCCTGCGGCTGGACTCCGCTTAGAAACTCAAAGAGCCGCAGCGCATGCCCCCTCCCGCGCTGGAGCGGCAGCACCTGGGACGGCCTATCGGTGAATACTACCGCGCCTACCCGATCCAGATTTCGCAAGCCGATGTACCCAATCGCCGCGCTCAGACGCGCGGCGTACATCAGCTTGGAAGGTGCACCCCATCCCATCGAACGGCTGCCGTCCATCAGGAGGTGGACGTTGATGTCTTCTTCCTCGCTGAAGAGCTTGATGAACAGCCGGTCCAGCCGTGAGTAGATGTTCCAATCGACGTAGCGAAAGTCGTCCCCGATCTGATAGCTGCGGTAGTCCGCGAACTCCACGCCGCGGCCCAGACGGGGAGACCGCCGCTCACCCCGCAACAGGCCGCGGTACACCCGGCGGCTGCGCAGACCCAGGGTGTCCAGGCGGCGGAGGAATGACGCGTCGAGCAGCGTGCCCGCGGTGACGGTCACGCCTTCGCTTCTTCCAGCTCGGGTGTCTCGTCGAGGGCATTGAGGATGACGGCGTCAGGATCCACGCCCTCCGCCTCGCCTTCGAAGTTGAGGATGATGCGGTGGCGCAGGCTCGGCAGCGCCAGCGCCTTGAGATCGCCGAAGCTGATGTTCGCCCGGCCTGCGATCAATGCGCGGACCTTTCCGGTGAGGATCAGCGCCTGCACCGCCCGAGGACTCGCCCCGTAGCGCACGTAGCGCCGGGCCATGTTCGCCGAGCGCGAATCTCCAGGATGCGTCGCCAGAATCAGACGCGCCGCATATGCCTTGACGTGGGAGGCCACCTCGACCTCACGCGCGAGGCGAAGCATTTGCCTGATCACATCCCGGGAGGCGACCACTGCCGGATGAGGTTGCTCGACGACGGTCGTACGATCGATGATCTCGACGAGGTCTGCGGCGCTGGGGAACTCGGCCTTCACTTTGAACATGAACCGGTCGAGCTGCGCCTCGGGCAATGGGTAGGTGCCCTCCATTTCAATGGGGTTCTGGGTGGCCAGCACGAAAAACGGCTCCTCGAGCTGGAACGAATTCCCGGCGGCGGTGACGGCGTGTTCCTGCATCGCCTCCAACAGCGCGGACTGCGTCTTGGGCGTGGCCCGGTTGATCTCGTCGGCCAGCAGCACCTGCGTGAACACCGGTCCGCGCTGGAACTCGAAGTATCGCCGGCCTTCCGCGTCCTGCATCACCACATTCGTGCCGATGATGTCCGCCGGCATGAGGTCCGGCGTGAATTGAATCCGCGAGAAGGCGAGTTCGAGGGCCTGGGCGAGGGTTTTCACCAGCAACGTTTTGCCGAGCCCTGGGACGCCCTCCAGCAGCACGTGCCCTCCGGCGAGGAAAGCGATCAAGACGTGGTCGATGAGCGTCTCGTGCCCGACGATGACCTTGCGCACCTCGGCGCGTATCCGATCGAATGAGGAGGTGAACTCTTCAGGCGTCATCTCATCCCCCATGCGCTGGAATCATGTGCACGTCTCACCGCAATCTGGCCAGCCGCTCGAAGTATCGCCGGACGAGCGCGCGATACCGACCCGGAGTGCGCGCGTTCTCCATCGCGCGATCGGCCTGCGCCACGATGGTCGGCGAGACCGCCTCTGCCTTCCTGCGGGCGGTGGTCTGACGTCCACCTCCCACGACCTCGGCAGAACTCACCGGTCCCTCCGACTGCGCGCCGCGGAGACGCTCGGGTTTGCGGGCCGCCTCGAGGCGATCTGTGGGCTCGCCCATCTTCTCGCGCACGCGCCCCTGCCCCGCGGTCGTCCCCTCGTGCGGGCCCTCGGGCGGGAGCGCGTCGGCACCGGGCTCCCGCTCCGGCGCATTCTCGCCGGGAGCGTCAGCTCGCGCCTGTGATTGGCTCTGGTCCTCGGCGGCCTCGCCCTCACGGGCGCCCGCGTCTCCCGACGCGATGGCGCGCTGCGAGCGTTCGAGTTGCTGCTGCGCGCTGCGAAGCCCCTCTGCGTCGGCGAGCATCGACTCCAGACCTTCGAGCTCGCGCAACGCCTCTCCCAGTGACTCGCCCGCACCCGCGGCATTCCCTTGCTGCAACTGCTCCCGGGCGCGCTCGAGTTGCCGGCGGACCTGCGCGGGCTGATCGCCTTCTCCGGACTGTGTAATCTCGCCAAGTCGTTGCAGCGCATCTGTGGGCGCGGCTTCGGGATTCTGCCGGAGCCGGGTCGTCAGTTCGCGGAGCTGGCGGACCTGCTGCTGCAGCGCCTGACGCCGGAACAACTCCTGGGGGAGCGCGCCCTCACGCTGCGGAGCCTGGCTCCGGAGACGGCCGTCGACCTCGCGGCGCGCTTCCTCGATCTGCCTGGAAAGCTCGCCGATCCGCGCGAGGGCCTCGGCCCGTTCCAGACGCTCCTGCTGCATCCTCACACCGAGATCGCGCACCTGCGGGGCAACGCGGCGTGTCTGCGGGACACGCTGGCTCCGCGCACGCGACTGCAGTGACCGCGCAAACTGTTCGAGCCGGCTGCCTTCACGCTTGATCGCCTGCTGCGTGCGGTGCGCGGGCGTCCCGGGTATCGCCACGCCGCCAAGCGTCGAGGGCCACAGCGCCATGAACAGCGCGAGCGCCGGCATCACCCACGCCCATCGGGGCAGACGCCACGGAAATACGGCGCGCAGGTTGATCGTCTCGACCCGGGAGGTCGCGTCATCGAGCAGGCGGCGCGCGAGCACCGAGGCGGCACCGCTCTCGCCGACCTCGAGCGCCGTGCTGGCGCGCTCCTCCAGCCCTCCACGCAGATCGAGCAGCCGCGCGGCCGTAATCGGCGCCACCGGACGGACGAGCATGAGGAATCCGGTGACCAGCGTGATCACTGAGCCGGTTGCAATCAGCGTCAAGCCGATGGGAACCGGCGAAAGGGGCAGCACGAGTGTGGCAACCGCAGCCGCGGCAAGCCCGGCCGCGAACACAGTCCCCGCCCCGAGACCGGCGCGGAACGCGCGCTGCAGCGCCAGCCGGCGCGCGGCGCGCCGCACCCCCTGCTCAAGCAGCTCTGGAATCTCGTTCATCACGGCTATCATACTCCCGGTCGGTAACGCACGAAAGCGCCAGACGAATACTCACGCAGCACGCGCTTCGGCCCGGATCCTGGCAATACGTCGCGACATAGCCAGGATTGTCAGGAATCCGACAATCACGTATAGCGCATCCGCCGCCAGCACCTCCGGACGGAAGCCGTCCCGCACCGCGACGACCACCATCCGCACGGGGCTGATCCCGTCCCACGGCGGAGGCAGCGCCGTGGCGCCGACGATCACAGCCAGCAGCGTGATCCAGTGCACGAAGCTGCGCGCGAAGTCGGAATCATACACCGCCGCGTAGAGCGACCCCAGGGACCCAAGCGTTGTCGCAACGGGAATCGCGACAGCGGCGGCCCTGATGACGCCGGCAAGAGGCTCGCCCCTGATGCCGGCGACGACGACCATGAACGGCGTCGCCATGATCACGAGCAAGGCCGCGAACGCAGCGGACGTCATCACCTTGCCCCGCGCGATGACACCGGGGGGGAACGGCGACGCGGCGAGATCCCACACCGACTTCTCTCCCTCCACCGCGATCTCGCCGCAGGCGGGCGCCGAGGTCAGGTACGCAGCGAGGACGGTCTCGACAATGAGAAACGCGAGCAACAATCCTTCCTGACGCAGGTCGTCGAGGCGTCCAAGATCGGGCGGCAGTGAGATAAAGGCCAGAGCCGCGAGGATCCCGAGGTAGACGGTCACCATCCCGAGCGCCTTGGGACTGGTCAGCCGCACCCGGAGATCGGCCCGCGCGACCGGATTGAGGCGCATCAGCGCACCACGACCGGGATCACGAGAAGCTGCGTCGTCGGCCCCGCTGCTCCACCTGCCAGCCGGATCTCGAGGCGTGCGTCGTCAATCCGGCCCAACAACCACAAGTCTGCGCCCGCAGCGCGGTCCAGCTGGCCAAACAACCACTCCAGCGCCCGACCGGCGGTTTCTCCTCCGAGCACCCCGGGGCGGTCGACGCGTTCCCATCTCGCTGGATCCACGCGGATCCGGCCAGGGTTGAGACCCTCGGAAAGGCGGTAGAGCTGGCGGCCGCGATAGAGCACGGCGTCACGCACCGGCATGGTGGAACCTCCGCCCACCACGAGGTCCAGGACGCCTCCGCCGGCCCGCGCCTCCACCGGGAGATTGAGGGCGATCATCTGTGTCGCCTCCAGCGTCAAATGTCCT
>JAIBHM010000028.1 GCA_020028535.1 Armatimonadota bacterium
CGGCCCATCCCCCGGGACAGACGCTTACTGTATCACTCGCCTACGGATAGATCTTCTTCGGATCGACTCCCGCGTTCCATTTCGCCGGATCGGCCGTCACGTGCTGATAGACGGCGATCTTGGGATCCGCGCAGTCGCCGAACTGGTTGCAGTTGATGGTACCGGTCAAGCCCCGGTAGTTCCTCGTCGCGAAGAGCGCGTCGCGCAGCGCTTTCCGCCCGATGTAGAGGTTGCCGGCGGAGTCCTTTTTGCCCACCCGCTCAATCGCGCGGAACAGGATCATCGCCGCGTCATAGGCGTGCGGGTGGAACGCCGAGATCGGGTTCTCACCGTACTTCTTCTTGTGCTTGTTCAGGAACGTGGGGTACCCGCCGCCCATCGCCTGTGGGGACAGGTCTGGGCTGGTGTTATAGACGCCGACGACCGAGTCACCCGATGCCTTGCGGAAGTCGGGCGAGAACGTGCCGTCCGCCGACATCAGCTTGACGCCGCTGAGTCCCGCCACTTCCTTCGCCTGCCGGGTGATGAACCCGCCGGCTGCGATGAAGATCGGGTAGTAGATCAACTCGGGCCTGCCCGCGGCGATCTTGGTCAACACGGGCCGCATGTCGGTGTCTGTCGGCGCAATGGCCTCCGTCGAGGTCACGGTGCCGCCGAGCTTCTTGAAGTTGTCCGCGAAGGCGCCCGCGAGGCCCTCCGCGTAGGGGCTGCCGTCGTGGACGGTCGCGGCGCGGCTCACCTTCAGCGAGCGTCGCGCGAACTCCGCGGCGACCCTGCCCTGTACCAGGTCGTTGTGCGCGGTGCGCATGTAGCCGTCGTAGTCCTTGCCGCGGTTCGCCGCCGTCAGGCGGGGCGCGGTGTTGGACGGGGACACAGTCACGACGCCCGCCTTCCACAGGATCGGCGCGCCGGGCACCGCTTCACTGGAGCAGCTGCTGCCGATTGCGGCGACAAGCGCTCTGTTGGCCGCCAGCTTGGTCGCGGCTGTCACGCCGCCTTCTGCGTTGCAGCCGGAGTCCTCGCCGATCAGCCGTACCCGGAAGCCGGCCACGGTCTTCTTGTCCTCGATCGCCAGCTCAATACCGCGGCGGCTGTCGATGCCCAGGCTCGCGTCGGGACCGGCGACAACCAGCCAGTAGGCAATCTGAATCGGCTGGCCGCGATTGATTTTCACGACGCCGAGCGAATCAGTCACAGGACCCATGGTGGCTGCGGGCGCTGCCGGAACGAAGTACGGGCTAACGGCAAGCAGCAGCACAACCGCCAGGGCTATGGGGATCTGAATCCGTTTCATTCGCCTATCGACCTCCTTACGTAATGTGGTGGTACTGGCCTTCCGCCCTGCCGACCTTCACCCCCTTCTCCCACCGCCGCCGTAAGGCTGCGGAGACCCGGTCGTGATACCCTCCGATCGCTCCAGCGATGATTGGGTGCCGCGACCCCGCCGTGGGGCGCTGCAGGGATGGTGATGCTCAAAAACCCGGGCTTGGATTGGTAAGTCTGGTTCGCCGCCCCCCTGCCCCTCCTCCTCCCACCGACCGGCGGGCGGCCGGCGTGCGCCGTGGTGCTGCGGCGTCTTACGGGTAGATCCCTCTGGTCATCAGCGCCTCAGCGACCCGCTGGATGGCCCGAATCGAGGCGGCTGTGCGCAGGGTCGTCCGCTTCTCGTCGGCCGTACTCATCACCTGACTGAAACTACGCAGGATGATCCGCTCCAGGTTCTGGTTCACTTCGTCTTCGGTCCAGAAGAACTGCTGCAGCCCCTGCACCCACTCGAAATAGGAGACAATCACGCCTCCGGCGTTGGCCACAATGTCAGGGACGACGAGCACCTTCCGGCCGTGGAAGACCTCGTCGGCGTCCGGCGTAATCGGCCCGTTGGCGCCCTCCACGATCAGCCTCGCTTTTACCCGGGGGGCATTCTGGGCCGTAATCTGTCCTTCCAGGGCGCTGGGGATGAGAATATCGCACGGAAGCTCAAGCAACTGCTCGTTGGTCACGCGATCCGCGCCCGGAAATCCCGCGACTGTTCCCCGTTCTTCCTTATACTTGAGGACCGCCCGGGGGTCGAGCCCCCGCGGGTTATGGATGCCGCCGCCGGTGTCTGATACCGCGGTGACGGTGCAGCCCTGGTCGGCCAGGAGCCACGACGCAATCGAGCCCACGTTTCCGAAACCCTGCACGACCACCTTCGCTCCAGACAGCTGCATGCCGAGCGTGCGCGCGGCCTCGCGGGTCACGAGCATGACGCCGCGTCCCGTGGCCTCGACGCGCCCAAACGATCCGCCGATCGAGAGCGGCTTCCCGGTGACCACAGACGGTGTGGAATAGCCGCGGTGCATGCTGTATGTATCCATGATCCAGGCCATCGTCTGGGGCGTGGTGCCGACGTCGGGAGCGGGAATGTCGCCTTCCGGACTCATCAAAATGCTGATCTCGGTGGCATAGCGGCGGGTGAGATGCTCGAGCTCATCCAGCGAGAGCACCTTGGGATCCACGATCACGCCGCCTTTCGCCCCGCCGTACGGCAGCCCCACGACGGCGCACTTCCACGACATCCACATCGCCAGGGCGCGTACTTCGTTCAGGGTCACGTCAGGGTGATAGCGGATGCCGCCCTTGGTCGGACCGAGCACCGTGCTGTGGTGAACGCGGTAGCCGGTGAAGATGCGCACAGAGCCGTCGTCCATCTTGACGGGGAAGTTGACCGTCAGCTCCCGCTTGGGCAGGGCCAGGAATTCGCGGATGCCGCGCTTGAGGGGCAGGAACTCTGCCGCAACATTGTACTGCCGCAGCGCCATCTCCCAGGGATCCTGCCGCGGGGTGATGACCACAGCCTGTGCAGCCATGGACGCCTCCTATTGTGTGAGGGCTGATATCGGAACGAGCTGGATGCCCGACCTATCGAATTCGCCCAGCATCTGCTGGAGCACCTGCGCGGTCAGGCGCTGCGCATGGCCGATGGCGACGGCGTCGCCACGGCGCCGAGCGATCCCGATTGCCCGCCTGAACTGCGCCCGGATGGCGCCGGTCTCGTCTTCGTTGTCCAAAAAGACCTGCCGGGACACGGTGCGGATGCCCATCTCTCGGGCGATCTGTCCGGCGACGCTGCGCGACGAGGTGACGCTGTCGACGAAGAGCAGGTTTCGCTCCCTGACGACCCGCAGCACCGCGCGCATCACCCGCTCATCCGCGGTGCCTTTCGATCCCATGTGGTTGTTCACGCCGATCACGCCGGGTAGCGAGGTCAGCGCGGCGCGGACCCTCTCTTCGATCTCCCCGTCAGACATGGAGACCGTGATGCCGGCGGGCCCGACGTCTTGGGACGAGTCGTCGGCTTCGAGCGGCAGGTGAAGGATGACTTCCAGTCCCGCGGATTTCGCGCGCTCGGCCACGGCCGCGGAGAAACGCAGGCCCGGTAGCACAGCCACCGTGACCGGCCGGCCGATGGCGATGATCTCCTCGAGCTCTTCAAGACTGCTTCCGGCGTCATCGAAGATGACCGCGACGCGTCCGACCGTCTCATGTGCGCGCCCGGAAGGGCGCGGAAAGGTCGTGCCGGACCTGGGAGACACAGGTGCGGGGGAGACCCGACGGGCAGAGGGGCCAGGAACAGCAGCAGGCTTTGGAGCTGGCAAGACTGCGGACAGCGGGTCGTTCGAAAACCCGCCACGACCGGCAACAAACCCGAGGACCAGCCCGGCCACGACGATGGCCGTCGCGACCGCAAGCAGCGCCGGGGAGAGGGTGGCAGCCCGGCGTCGAGTCGGCATTGCTCAGGCGGCAAGCCGCCTGACACCGCCGCGCTGGAGCCTGCGCTTCAAGATCTCTACCGCCCTCGTGAATTGCTCCGCTTTCATCTCCTCGACTCGCTTGTCGATCTCGCTCGCCGGGCGGCCTTTCAGGCGTTCACGCATGGCCTCTTCGTTCTCACCGACCAGGACCTCGGGCGTCACGCCTTTGCCACTGATGTCAACTTCCTTTGGCGTCAGCCACTTGGCCGACGTAATCGCCGCGCCGGCGTTCATGGGAAGATCAACGATGGACTGGATCAGATTCTTGCCGAAGGTGCGCACGCCCACAACGGTCGCCGTCCGATGGTCCAGCAGCGCACCGGCGACGATTTCGGAGGCGCTGGCCGAGAACTCGTTGACCAGCACGACAGTCGGCAGGTTGACCTTGGCCGCGCGTGTGGCGCGCTCCGTGTCGCGGCGGCCCGAGCGATCGTAGATATGGAGGACGGATTCGCCCGTGGGCAGGAACCGGCTGGCAATCTTGATGGACTGGTCGAGCAGACCGCCCCCGTTGTTCCGCATGTCGAAGATGAGCGCCTTTGCGCCGCTGCGGCGCGCCTGGGCGACGAACCGGTCGAACTCCTCATCCGCCCGCTCGTGGTTGAAGGTGACGAGCTTGACGTAGCCGATGTGCTCGCGGGCGAGCATCTCCCGCGTCGCCGCATCCAGGCTCTCCGGACCCTCTGCGGCGACGATGCGGATCCGCGCCCGGACAATGCTGACGTCGAACTCCTCGTCCCCGCGCCGGACCCGCAGCTGCACGGGTGTCCCCTCCCGGCCGCGGATACGGGTGACCGCCTCCTGCAGGGCGATGTCCTTCATGGACACGCCGTCCACCGTGACGATGCGATCCCCGGCGCGCAGTCCGGCGCGCGAGGCGGGCGTGTTGGCGATCGGCTGCACGACGATCGGATAGTCGTCCCGCACGTCGATGTAAATCCCAATGCCGAAGAAGAACCCCTGCGTGTCCTGGATGAACATCCGAAAGGCTTCGGGCTCCATCAGCCGCGTGTACTGGTCGCCCAGCGACTCGAGCATCGCCTTCGCTGTGGAGAGATACAGGCGCGCGGGATCGCGCTGAGCCGAGGGACAGCGATCCTCGACACGATCCAGCAGCGCGTAGAAGCGCGCCTTGCCGGCACTCGCCGCAGGCGGCGGGTCGGTGACCGTCCTCGCACAGGCGACACCTGCCGCCTCAAGCAGGCCCTTGACCGCGCCGGTGTACAGCTGGTCCTCGGTCACGTCGCGGCGCACATACGTGGACTTGACCTGCTGGACCACGGCGTCGAGCAGGGCACGCCCCTGCCCGTGGACGGTCGGCGCCGCCTGACTGCGCGGACCGGCCGTATACCAGGCCGCGGTCGCAGCGGCCAGGACCACGAGGAGGATCGCGAGGAGAGTAAGTCGTGACTTGCGCATGTGGAGATTCACCCCACCTATTCTACCCGGCGCTCTGCTGCAAGTGAACCGTTAATTATCCATCCGAAAACTAGCGTCGCGCGGGATCGATGGGGCGGCCGTTCACCCGGACCTCGAAGTGCACGTGGGGGCCTGTGCTGTATCCGGTGCTGCCGACGCGGCCGATCGTCTGCGCGCGCCGGACGTGCGCGCCATCTCTCGCGAGAATCGATGAGAGATGAGCGTACAAGGTCGAAATGCCCTGACCGTGGTCAATCACAACAATCTTGCCATACCCGCCGAACCATCCCGTGTAGATGACCTGCCCCTCGGCTGCCGCTTGAACCGGTGTGCCGTACGGCGCAGCGATGTCCTGGCCCGTGTGCATCCGCCGAATGCGAAAGATGGGGTGCCGCCGCATCCCGAACCCGGAGGTGAAGACCCCGCGCGCGGGCCAGATGAAGCCGGAGAGGCTGCGCACAATGGCCACCGTGGCTCGCCCGCCGGAGGATTGGACACGTTGAATGAGCACCTCGAGCTGGCGGGAGTCTTCTTCTAATTCCTGCACCATCTGCTCGTAGGCGACCCGTTCCTTCTGCAGGCGGGCCAGCATCGAGCGCTTGGCCTGCTCCTGGATGATCATGTCCCGCTGCCGGGCTTCGGTCCGAGCGCTGATCGCGGCGAGACGTTGCTGCTCGGCCACTAACGCCATGTGCAGCGCCCGGGCCTCGTCGGCGTCGGCGGCGTATTCGCTGATGAGGCGGCCGTCGGACCGGACGATGCTGGTAATGAAGTGCCAGCGTGTGACGAACTCGCCGATGTCCCCCGCGCCGAGCAGGATGTCGACATAGCCTCTGCGGCCGTACTTGTAGATGGCGCGCAGGCGTCCCCGCAGCCGCTCTCGCCCTGCGGCAAGGCGCCGCTCGGTGGCGGCCAGGCGGGTGGCCGTGGTCTGAACGGCGGTGCGTGAATGGACCATTTCCCCCGCCAGCTGGCGGAGCCGGTGCTCCGCCGACTCACGGGAGCGGTCGATGTTCTCGAGCTCGCCCAGCACGCGATGCTCCCGGCGCTTGACCTCGCGCAGCTGCCGCTTCGAGCGGGTGAGTTTCACGAGCAGACGTTGCATCTGTTCTCTTGGCTCGCGCACGCTGGCTGTCGATATCAGAGCAGACTGCGCGGCTGAGGCGGGCGTCACCGCCGCGACCAGCACGACCACGAGGAAGGTGCTGAGCAGCGCGCGCATCATGAGGTGAGGAACCGCCGGATGGCCAGAAGGCTGCCCGCCGCGCCCACGCAAAACCCGCCCATGAGGACGGATCCCAGCAAAGGGAGTGCGGCATCCGCCGGCCCGGCGAGCGGGAGAAACGGCATCGTAACCTGCAGGCGGAGCATCCCGACGAGATAGACCGTGCCGAGGACAACGACGGCCGCGACCGCCGCGGCGGCACCCTGAAACAGGCCTTCAATAAGGAACGGCCACCGCACGAACCAGGGCGTCGCGCCCACGAGCTGCATGATTTCGATCTCTTGCCGCCGCGCGATCACCGTCAGCCGGATCGTATTGACGACGACGATCAGGGCGACCGACGTGAGGAACACCGTCAGCAACGCGGCGACCCCGCGCAGCCCACGCGTGAGAGCGATGAGCCGGTCTACGACCTCCCCGCCATAGGTGACCTCGGCGACTCCCGGTTGCCTGGCCACGACAGAAGCGACCACCGGGGCCGACCGCGGGTCCGTAAGCTGCACCTCGAGTGAGTCCGGCAGCGGATTCGTCGAGGCGAGGTCGGCGAATGCCGCGTGCTCGCCCATCTGCTGTTGGAGCCGCTGCAAAGCCTCACCCCGACCAACAAACTCGACTTCCTCAACACCGGGGACCGCGCCCACGGCGGTCCGGACTTTCTCCGCCTCGACAGATGTCAGCCCGTCCCGGAGGAAGGCCACTACCTGGACTTGTCCTTCCACCACCTCGGCGATGTTGCCCAGGTTTAAACCGATCAACACCGCAGCGCCCACGACGAGCAAAGCGACCATGATTGTCGTCACCGCTGCCGCCGTCATCAGGCCGTTGCGCCGGAAGCTCGCTGAGGCATCCGCGACGAACGACGTGCCCTGCTCCAGGACACGTTGCGTCCGACGGCGGAAGCCGGTGCTACGCATCGACCGCATAGAGCCCCCGCGACTGGTCCCGGACGACGCGTCCGGCGGCGAGCTGGACGACGCGCCGGCGCAGGATGTCGACGATCATCTTGTTGTGCGTGGTCATGATCACGGTTGTGCCCCGGAGGTTGATCCGCGAGAGGACCTGCATGATCTCCCACGATGAGTTGGGATCCAGGTTGCCGGTGGGCTCGTCCGCCAGCAGCAACGGCGGGTCGTTCACGATCGCCCGGGCGATGCTGATCCGTTGCTGTTCCCCGCCCGAGAGGTGCCCAGGCATCGCGTCCGGACGGTGGGCCAAGCCCACGAGGTCGAGCGCCCGTATGACCCGCGACCGGATCTCCTGGGGCGGCGCGCCGATGACGCGCAAGGCGAAGGCGATGTTTTCGAACACCGTGCGAGACGGCAGCAGCTTGAAATCCTGGAAGACGACGCCCAGCCCCCGGCGCAGCTCGGGGATGGCGCGATGCGGCAGCGCGCTCACGTCGCGTCCGGCCACAAAGACCCGACCTTCGGTGGGCGACTCGTCCCGATACAGGAGCTTGAGCAGGGTGGACTTCCCGGTGCCGGTAGGGCCGACGACAAACACAAACTCCCCCGGATCGACCCGGAGGGAGACGCGGCGGAGGGCGAGCACGCCGTTTGGATACCCTTTGGTCACGTCCTGAAATTGGACCATGCGCTGCTCCGACGAAAGTGTGAAAGGCGCGACGATGTATTCAGAACGCCGGAACCCGTGTTCTACGGCCCGTCCGGGATTCCTCTATTGATGAGGGGTTTCGAAAGGGACGGCCAGCGGCCAGCGGGCGATCACTTCGCGCAGCCGTTCGCTCGTAAGGTCCAGCCCGATCGGCGTGACGGAAATCTGCCCGCGGGCCAGGGCCCAGCTATCCGTGCCCTCGTCGTCCATCTGGGGGGCGGGTTCTCCGGTCAGCCAGTAATAGGTCCGCCCGCGCGGGTCGGTGCGCTTCTCGAGCCGGCTGATGTAACGCTTCGTCCCCTGCCGCGTGATCGCCACCCCCGCGATCTGCGGGCCGGGAAGATTGGGGACGTTTACGTTGAGCAGCGTATCCTCGGGCAGCCCGTAGCGGATGATGGCCTGCGCGAGGTCCACCGCGAACTGCGCGGCGGTCGTGAAGACCGGGTTGCGGAAAGAACCGATACTGACCGCGATGCTGGGGACGCCGAAGATGGCGCCCTCCATGGCGCCGGACACCGTCCCGGAATATGTGAGATCGCGCCCCATGTTGGGGCCCACGTTGATCCCCGACACCACAATGTCCGGGCGGGAGCCGAGCAGGTCCAACATGCCGAGGGCCACGCAGTCCGCGGGGGTCCCGTTGGTCGCCCACGCCTGCGCGGCGGAACCGGCGATGCCGGACGGATGCGCGCGCAGCGGCTTGTGCAGGGTAATCGCGTGGCCGGTTGCGCTGCGTTCGTGCTCCGGCGCGACGACGTACACCTCGGAGGCGGCATCGAACGCGTGAACCAGCGCAGCCAGGCCGGGCGAGCCGATGCCGTCGTCGTTGGTGATCAGAACGCGCACGCGACCCTCACGCGCTCCGGGAGGGCGCGCGCACTGAATCGTCGATCCACTGTAAGTAGTCCGGGTTGCCTCCGATGATCGGCAGCGCGATGACTTCCGGGACGGTGTAACTGTGGAGTTCCCGCACCCGGCGGATCACCGCCTCCAGCAGATCCTCCCGCGTCTTCAGGACGATCAGCGCCTCGCCGGAGCGCTCCACGTTGCCCTGCCACCAGTACGTCGACGCGATCGACGCGATGAGATTGCTGCAGGCGGCCAGCTTCTCGTCCACCACAGTTTGGCCGATCGCCGCAGCCTCTTCCGCCGATCCGGCGGTCACCAGGACCAGGATGTGCCGCATCAATCCGCGTCCTCCAACGCCTGAGTGAACGCCTCCGACGCCTCGGCGTTCACTCCCACCAGAATGATTGACCGCAGGCCGGTCGGCCCGCGTAAATAGGCGGTGATCTCCTCCAGCATCAGCTGCGCCGCTTCATCGAGAGGAAACCCTCCCACGCCGGTGCCAAGGGCGGGCAGCGCGAGCGAAGTCAGGGCGAGGTCGTCGGCCGCACGCAGGCTGGCGCGCGTGGCCGCGCGGATCGTCGGGCCATCCGTTGCGAGATCTTGCCCCATCGTGGCCGCGTGAATGACGTAGCGGCAGGGAAGCCGGCCGGCGCCGGTTGCCACGGCCTGACCGGCCTCGATCGGCGCCTTGCCCATGGCTTCCCGCTCGATGTCTTCTCCCCCGGCGCGTTTGATCGCCCCCGCGACGCCGCCGCCCATCCACAGATGAGTATTGGCGGCGTTCACAATGGCATCGGCCGTGAGGCGGGTGATGTCCCCTTGTTGGACCGTGACCACCGTATTGCCGAAGCGCCTGTCCATGGATGGGCGCAGCAGACGAGGAAACGAGGGGGTCGAACTGCCTAGTCCTGCTCTCTCCACCAGTCGGGAGAGATGTCCTTGCCGCGTGTGAACTTCCGCACCTGCGGCCGGGTGCCGGCGCGATCCTTGGCGACCCGCGCGCGCAACTCCTCGTACTCGTGCAGTCCGGTGAGGATCTTGAGCGTGTTCCACGCGGCTTCTTCCACCTGCTCGCCATCGTGCATGATCAGCTGCACGAGCGGGTCCACGACGCGCTTGTCCCGCAGGCGCGCCATGATCCGGATGGCCAGGCGCTTCACATCGACGTCTTCGTCCGCCAGCGCGTGCACCAGCTGATCGAGGGCGCCGTCGCCGAGCAGCGCGAAGAGCGCCTTCAGCGCAAAGCGGCGCACCTTGGCGCTCGGGGTCTCGAGGGATTCCTGGAGGTGCTTGGTGACCTCCGCGCGAGGCCTCGCGGCCAGCCCCTCGATCACTTCCCGGGGCAGCGCAATCTCCCGGTCGGCGGTGTGCGGCATCTCCAGCACGCCCCGCTCTTCCAGGCGGGCGATCGTGGTGACCACTGCCTCCTGCATGCGCGGATCGTCGAGGAAGAGGTCCACCAGCGGGCCGACGACGCGCTTGTCGCCGATGCGTCCGAGCACAGAGATGGCGGTGAGCCGGACGTATTGATTCTCGTCCCCCATCATCTCCAGGAGGGGATCGATGGAGCGCGTGCCCATGTCCACCAGGATCTTCCAGACCTGGTTGCCGATCCGCCGCCGGAGATTGCGGTCCTTGAAGGCCTCCATCAGCGGGACGACGGCGTCGGGGCCGATCCGCACGAGGGCATCGGTTGAAGCGAGCTGGAGGGAGCGCTCCCGGCGGGCCAGCACACGGATCAGAGGCTCGACCGCCCCGCGATCGCGCATGTCGCGCAGCCCGTTGACAGCCTGCAGCACGACTTGCTCGGAGCGGTCACCCAGCGCGGTGCGCAGGGCCTCCATCGCGCCGGTGCCGCCGATCCGGCGCAGCGCCATCACGGCGCTCTTGCGGACGTACTCGTCCGAATCCTGGAGGGCCTCGCCCAAGGCCGCGACGGCGCGCTCGTCGCCCATCTTGCCGAGCTGGTGCGCGGCGTCGCTGCGGACGGTGACGTCCGGGCTGCGGAGGCGCTGAAGCCACCGCTCAAGATCCGTATCCTGTGCGGCATCGGGCATGGGGGGACATGTCCTCCTAGCTCTAATCTTAGACGACTTCTCGCAGGCCCGGAAGTAATCCTTGCTTGAATGTTCGGGGGTCGACGGCTATACTAAGCCGGAAAGTGATGCGCCGTTCGTGCAGGAGGTGACACCGCACCAGGTGCGCGATCGCGACAACCAGGGAGACTCCGCAGCCACCAGACCACGATTCGCCCACGAATCCGAAGAAGCGTTCGCCAGCCTCCTTGACTTCTACGGCATCCGCTGGGAGTACGAACCCCGAAGTTTCCCCCTCGAACGGGATGAGGAGGGACACGTCACTGAAAGTTTCAGCCCGGACTTCTACCTCCCTGATTTTGACCTGTACATCGAGCTGACCACCCTGAAGCAGAGTCTGGTCACCCGCAAGAACCGGAAGGTGCGCCGTCTGCGCGCGCTCTACCCCGACGTGCGGCTCAAGATCTTCTACGGCCGCGACTTCCGCAGCCTGCTGTTCAAGTACGGCCTGGCCCGGCCCGACACGCACTAACTCCCGCGATGGCCCTGGACGAGCACATCGACCGGGTGCTCTTCACGGAGGCCCAGATTCAAACGCGCATCCGCGAGCTTGCCGCCACGATTTCGGCCGACTACGCTCACACCACCCCGCTGCTGGTCAGCGTGTTGAAGGGCGCGCTGTACTTCATGGCCGACCTGACCCGGGCCATGACTATTCCGATTGCCATGGATTTCATGGCGATCACGACCTACGGCTCAGCGCAGGCGTCCTCGGGAGCGGTGCGGTTGATCAAAGACTTGGACGAGGAGATCAGCGGCCGGCACGTCCTGCTGCTGGAGGACATCATCGACACCGGCCTGACCGCGGCCTATCTGCTGCGAACCCTCCGCGCGCGCGACCCCGCCAGCCTGCGTATCTGCGCGCTGCTCGACAAGACGGCCCGCCGCATCGTCGACACCCTGCCGATCAGCTACCGCGGCTTCGAAGTGCCGGACATGTTCGTGGTGGGATACGGCCTGGATTACAAGCAGCTCTACCGGAACTTGCCCTTCATCGGGGTGCTGAAACCAGAAGTGGTGGCGTCGTAGACTAGCGGGGCCGCCGCTGTGCGAGCTCCAGGCGGAACACGAACCGTACGATTCGCTGCCGGTCTTCCTCTGCAATTTGCAGGAACTGGCTGCCGGCAAGCCAGCGCGACCCGCGCAGAATCTCCCGCACGTACTTGGCGCGGCACTGGGCTTTGATCGGCAGCCTGCCATCGGGAATGTTCAGGGAGATGCCGAAGTCGTTACCCTCATCCACCGACGGGATCTCGCCGAAGAGCAGACTGATTCCACCGCCACTGACGTCCTTGGTCACGCAGCGAGTGCGGGCTCCGTTCCAGTCCATTTCCGCGTTGAGGCTGGCATCGCGTCGAACGAAGTCGCGGCGTTGCGTGCGCAGCGGCTCTCCGTTCATCTGGATGACGACCAGGCCCTCGGGCGTTCGCTCGCCGGAGACATCGCGCACGCTACCTTCTTCCTCGTAGAGCCCGTCTTTGCGGACAAAGGTCATGCGGATGCCGACATCCGGCGCGAGCGCGCCGTCTTCCTGCCGCGGCAGCGGCAGCGCCAGGGTCATGACGTGACCCTCGGCGATTTCCCTGACCTCGCCGGCATACGACTCTCCGGCGGGCAGGACTTCGACCATCACACGTTCCCCAACCCTCGGCCGATACACCCGGCCCCTCCCCCGCCGCGCGAGTGTTATTATGCGCGGGCGCGCGACGACGCAGGGTGGAAAAATTTCCACCACTGCGTCGCAGGTGTTCCAGGAATACTATCGGCGAAGTGACCCCAATCTTGAGGTGCCCCCACGGGAGGCGTCCTAGACGAGGGTGCGTCAACGGTGAGGCACACTAAAAAGGCGGCGTGCCGCAAGCAGAGAGACACGCCGCCCTTGTTACTGCTGCAAAACTACTTCAGAGCTCGCTCCACGACCGGGAGGAGGAAGTAGATGAGGAACGCAATGGACGCCGCGTACATCATCCAGTGCACCTGGTTGCTTTTCCCGCGCAGCACCTTGACGGCTGTGTAGGTAACGAACCCCGCGCCGATGCCGTTGGTAATCGACCACGTGAACGGCATCGCCAGCATCGTGACGAAGGCCGGGATCGCCACTTCGTAGTCCGACCACGGGATGTCCCGGACGATCGTCATCATGTAGAAGCCCACGATAATCAGCGCCGGCGCCGTGGCCTGCGGCGGGATGACGCCCGCGATCGGCGCCAGGAACATCGCCAGCAGGAACAGAACGCCGACGACCACTGAGGTGAGGCCGGTCCTGCCGCCCTCCGCCACCCCGGCCGCGCTCTCGATATAGGTGGTGTTCGAGGAACTGTTGGCAACACCGCCAAACGCCGCGCCCAGCGAGTCCACCAGCAGCACGCGGTTGATGCCGGGGAGGTTCCCCTTCTCGTCGAGGAATTTGCCCTCGCCGCCGATGCCGACGACGGTACCCATGGTGTCGAAGAAGTCGCTCAGCATGACGGAGAAGGTGACGAGCACAGCCGTCACTACGCCGAGCTTCGCAAAGAAGCCGAAGTCGATGCGGCCGAACGTCGAGAAGTCCGGCGATTGGAAGATGGCGGTCGGGATCTGCGCCCACCCGGGAACCGGGAAAGCCTTCCAGCCGGTGAAGGCGTTGAGGATGATGGCCACGACCGTCGTGAGCAAGATGCCCCAGAGCAGGGCGCCACGGGTCCGGCGGGCCATCAACCAAACACTCAGGATGAGGCCTACGCCAAAGGTGAGGACCGGGATGGTGTTCAGCGTCCCCAGGCCGACCGGCAACGCG
>JAIBHM010000138.1 GCA_020028535.1 Armatimonadota bacterium
GGTGGGATGCTCTTCATCGGCCGGAATGTATTCGGGATTTCCGTAGATGGCGCCGCCGGTGGAGGCGAAGATGAACTTTCGCGCGCCGAACTCTTTACCGAGCGCGAGGAGATTTAGCGTCCCCATGATGTTCACGTCCGCGTCGTGGCCCGGGTCGGCGACCGACGCCGTCACCGATGGCTGCGCGGCGTGGTGATTGACCACCTCGGGCCGCTCCTTCTCAAAGACCCCGCTCAGATCCGAATCGCGGATGTCCATCTCATAGAATCGTGCGCGCGGGTTCAAGTAGTCGCGGCGGCCGCTGCTGAGGTTGTCCACTACGGCCACGTCGAACCCAGCGTCGACGTAGGCATCCACCACGTGCGAGCCGATAAACCCCGCGCCACCGGTCACGAGTACTTTCATGGATGCCTATCTATTGCATGAGTATCGCCCGGCACCTTGTCCTTCATCCCGCCCAGTCGCTATCCTCGCAGGATCCGCTGCGTCTTCCTGCGCCGGGGCTGGACCAGCTGCGCCGCCGCGATCGCGGTGGCGAGCGAAATCGTCCCCAGCCGCCACCGAATGGCCCGCACCAGCTCGCCGCGGGACATCTCCGGCAGCGGCGGCGGGTCGTCTTTCCACGGTCGCGAGCGCTCGAGCAGTTCAAGAAGCCGGCGCTGGCGGGCACTAGACAAGCGAAACGACTCCACTTTGATCAGCTCGCGCAACTCCAGGAGCCGCCGGACCTCACTGCCGGAAAGGCGCCGCACGCCCTCCAACTTCTCGCCGGAGTGCAAGGTAGCCTCTCCTCCGCCGCCGAAGGGAGCACCCTGATCCTATGAACTTCAGTGATGCATCCCAGGTCCGCCGGCGGGATCCCTCCGGCATGCTCGATCTCATCCGACGCCTGCCCGACATGTGCGCCGAGGCGTGGAGGCTGCCTGTGGAGCCCCCGCTGCCGGCGGTTCGCCCCACCAACATTGTGGCGCTCGGCATGGGAGGGTCTGGGATCGGCGGCGACCTTCTCCGCGCCGTCCTCTACGATGACGCGTCCGTCCCGGTGGTCGCGGTCAAAGACTACCGGGCCCCCGGCTTTCTTGGACCGACCTCTCTGGTTTTTGCCTGCAGTTACTCAGGGAATACCGAGGAGACTCTGGCAGCGTACGATCAGGCCGCCGGCCGGGGCGCGACGTGCGTCGTCGTGACGTCTGGAGGAGATTTGCTCCGGGCGGCGCGGGACCGGGGCCATCCGGCGGTGGTTGTACCGCAGGGGGTTCCTCCTCGCGCTGCGCTGGCCTATCTGTTTATCCCGATGCTGGCTGTGCTGGGCCGGGCCGGGGTCATTCGATCTTTCGAAACGGATGTACGTGAGGCCGTGGCGATCTTGAAAGAGATCGCCAGGCGACTCAGTCCAGATACGGCCTCCAGCCCGGCGCGGCGGCTGGCCGAGCAGCTCCAGGGTCGGATCCCGGTGATCTACAGTTCGTCGCCGTTCCTCGAACCCGCGGCGCAGCGTTGGAAAGATCAGTTCAATGAGAACGCGAAGACGTTCGCCGTCTGGAACACCTTTCCCGAACTCAACCACAACGAGACGGTAGGGTGGGGAATGGACGAGACCCTCGCCCGCACCATCCACGCGATCATCCTGCGGGATCGGGCCGAACCCACCCGCCTTGCCCAGCGGGTTTCGATTACAAAAGATCTGGCATTCCAGCGGGCCGCAGGGGTCGACGAGATCAAAAGCGAAGGCGAAGGCAAACTGGCCCGGCTGTTGTCGCCCATCATGGTTGGGGACATGACGAGCTGGTACCTGGCGCTGCTGCGTGGAGTGGATCCGACGCCGGTGCCGGTGATCGAGGAGCTCAAGAAGCGGTTGGCCGAAATGGAGGCGGTGTAGTGGCGCGGGTGCAGCTGGAGAACATCACCAAGAAGTTCGGGGCCGTCACCGCGGTCAACAACGTGTCGCTGGAGATCCCGGACAAGCAGTTCACGGTGCTGGTGGGCCCTTCCGGGTGCGGCAAGACGACCGCGCTCCGGCTGATCGCCGGACTCGAGGAGGCCAGCGCGGGCGACATTTACATCGGCGAGCGTCGCGTGAACGACGTGCCGCCCAAGGACCGCGATATCGCCATGGTGTTTCAAAACTACGCGCTGTACCCGCACATGACGGTCTACGACAACATGGCGTTCGGCCTGCGCCTGCGTAAATACCCGAAATCCGAGATCGACCGGCGCGTGAAAGAGGCGGCGGAGATGCTGGGGATCGGGGGGCTGCTGGCCCGCAAGCCCAAGCAGCTGTCCGGCGGCCAGCGTCAGCGGGTGGCCCTTGGAAGAGCCATCGTACGGGAGCCTAAGGTCTTCTTGATGGACGAGCCGCTGAGCAACCTCGACGCGAAACTGCGCGTGCAGACTCGTGCCGAGATCAAAAAGCTCCACGCGCGCCTCCGGACGACCACGGTCTACGTTACGCACGACCAGGTCGAAGCGATGACGATGGGCGACCGCATCGTGGTGATGAAGGACGGCCTGGTGCAGCAGGTGGACACGCCGCTCAACCTGTACGAGAAGCCCGCGAACCTGTTCGTGGCGGGGTTCATCGGCAGCCCGGCGATGAACTTCATCGACGCGTCCATCACCGAGGTGGGCGGGACGTTCCGGTTGAACGCGGACGGCTTTCAGGTTGAGGTGTCGCGCGAGCTCGCCGGCGCGGTGAAGCCTTGGGCCGGCAAGAAGGTGGTCTTCGGGATCCGGCCCGAGGATATTGCGGACCGCGCGCTCGCCAGTAACGCGAACCCGGCCTGGACGATCCGGGCGCTCGTCGACGTGCACGAGCCGCTCGGCTCGGACGTCATCCTCTATCTAACCGCGGGGTCACACTCCTTCGTGGCCCGGGTCGATGCCCACACGCAGGCGAAGATGGGGCAGACGATCGAGGTCGTCTTTGACATGCGGAAAATGCACCTGTTCAACTCGGAGACTCAGGAAGCGGTGCTCTAACCCTTCTTCTCCTGATCCCCCATTAGCTCGCCGAGCGGCTGCAGCAGCTTCGTAAACTCCATCGGGAAAATGAACTTCGTGCTGGCCCCCTCGCCCAGCACCTTGAGCGCTTCGAGGTACTGCAGCGTCAGGGTCTTGCTATCGATGTTCTTCGCGACCGAGAAGATCCTGTCGAGCGCGAGCGAGAAGCCCTCTGCCCGAAGGATCGCGGCCTGACGATCGCCCTCCGCTTTGAGGATCGCCGCCTGCTTCGCGCCTTCCGCCACCGTCACGGCCGCTTCCCGGTTCCCCAGCGCTTCGGTCACCACCGCACGCCGGCTGCGCTCGGCGGACATCTGCCTGGTCATGGCTTCCTGCACTTCGCGCGGCGGCAGGATCTCGCGGATCTCCACTGTGGTGACCTTGACCCCCCAACGCTCGGTGACCTCGTCGAGCTTGGCTCGCAGGACCTGGTTGATCTGCTCGCGCTTGGCCAGCACGTCGTCCAGGCTGATGTCGCCGACCACCGCGCGCAGCGTCGTCGTGGCGATCCCGCGGGCGGCTCCCGCGAAATCGGCGACCTGGATCACGGACAGCTCCGGGTCGAACACTTTGAAGTAGATGAGGAAGTCGATGTTGATGGGGGCGTTGTCCTTGGTGATACACGTCTGACTGGGGATCTCCAGGAAGAACTCGCGCAGATCCACCCACACCGCCTTGTCGACGACCGGGATCAGGAAGACGAGCCCGGGACCTTTGCGGCCGATGGAGCGGCCGAGCCTGAAGACGATCAGGCGCTGGTACTCGCGCACTACCTTGATCGCCGACGTGAGGATGAAGATGCCGACGATCACCAGCGCGATGACAAAGGCAATCGAAGACAGGAATCCTGTCGGCATGACCACACCCCCGGGCCGAACAACCCACTCGGCGGGTAACTTCATTCTGCCGACGCGGCAGGAATCCCCTGCGTGTGGAGGGGAGGAAACACTGTGATGCCCTGTCATGTGGTTGCCGTCGACCTCGGCGGCACGAAGATTCTCACCGCTGTCGTCTCGGACCGAGGGGAAATTCTCGCGCAGCGGCGGGCCGAAACGCCGCAAACAGGCGTGGACCCGGTGCTGGAGGTCATCACCGCCACCGTCCTGGCGGCTTTGCACGATGCGCGTGTCCCTGCCGGGGAGATTGTGGGCGTGGGGGTCGGCGCGCCCGGACCGCTCAACCCCGATTCCGGAATCGTCTTCGAAGCGCCCAATCTGTCGGGCTGGCGCGACGTTCCGCTGAAAGACTCGCTGGAAGCGCGATTGTCGCTGCCGGTCTTCGTCGAGCACGATGCGACCGCCGCCGCTCTGGGGGAGTGGTGGCGCGGGGCCGGGCGCGGGGTCTCTGACCTGATCTATCTGACCGTGGGGACCGGGATCGGGGGCGGTATCATCATCGATGACCAGGTGGTCCACGGCGTGACCGGCACCGCGGGCGAGGTCGGGCACATGACGATCGACGTGGATGGCCCACCCTGTCCGTGCGGCCGCAGCACGGGCTGCCTCGAGGCGCTGGCGTCCGGCCGAGCCATCGCCAGAATGGCGCGGGAGGCGATCTCAGCAGGGAAGCGGACGCAAATCCTTGCGATTGCAGGCGGCGATGCCGAATCGGTCGAGGCGGAGCATGTCGAGCAGGCCGCGCGAGCTGGCGATCCGGTCGCGAGGGAGATCTTCAGCCGCGCGGCGACATACCTTGGGGTGGGCGTGGCGAACCTGCTCAATCTCCTCAATCCTGCCCGGGTCATCATCGGGGGCGGGGTCAGCAAAGCCGGCGATCTGCTCTTCGACCCGGTACGGCGGATCGCCAGGCAGCGCGCATTCGAACGGCCGGGGCGTGATGCGGAGATCGTGCCGGCCGCGTTGGGCGACGACTCCGGTCCGGTTGGCGTCGCGGCCGTCGCGTTGCAGCGGACGGGCG
>JAIBHM010000003.1 GCA_020028535.1 Armatimonadota bacterium
GATGTCGCTGCGCCGCAGTTCGAGGTGCGGGAATGTGGCCAGCGCGACCCTGTAGCTCTCAACGGCGGCGTGATTCCCCAGCTGTTGCGGTCGGGCAAGGACCTCGACCAGCACCAGCGACGACGTGACCGCGGCAAGCCGGCCCTGCTCGATCAAGCGGAACAGCTCTTCGGTCACCGGCATGTACTGCGGGTGCTTGCTCAAATGATAGATGAAACAGATCGTGTCCAGCCCCACACGCCGGTAGTGCGCCAGCGCACGCGCGACGGCAGAAGCCGGTTCGGCCTGCGGCGGCCGGCCCGTTCGTTGATCCCCGTTCTCCCTGGTCCCCTTACGCGCTAACGCTGCCACCCTTTGCGCTCCTTAGAAAGATAATCGTCAACATTGACGTCTTTCCAGACCTCGCGATGCAGGCCGGCCAGGTGGCTGGTATAGCTCTTGGGCTTGGGTAGGAGCAGGATCCCCCGGCGGCTGACTTCGATCAGGAGCTCGTCGCCCTCATGGAGGTCGAGGCGCTGCCGGACCTTCTTGGGCAGCACAACCTGAAACCGCTTCCCCACCCGCACCGTTCCTGCCATCGCCGAACCCCCGCCCGAAGGACGTCAGAAAGTGCTTGGAATTTTCAGACAACTGGAGAGGTGGTCTGAAGACTACCACACGGCCAGAACGCCGGCAAGAGACGATAGAAGATGGCGGCAGGCGGAATCCGGCCGAATTCAGCGTCCACAGCCGGTTTCTCACCTCTACCCCACGTACCACGCGATCACGGGCGCAGCGGCGAACCAGGCAATGATCGCGCCCGCTGCCAGTGACGGGCCGAATGGAATTGGGTCCTTCCTGGAGCGGCGGCCGTAAGCGATGAGGTAGACGCCCGCGACGGCCCCCGTGGTGAAGGCAACCAGCAGCGCGAAGGCGATTGCGGGCCAGCCCAGAAACGCGCCCATCATCGCGGCCAGCTTGATGTCCCCGCCCCCCATGCCGCCCCGGCTGATCAACGCTATGAGAAGGAAGAACGCCCCCGCTCCGGCGGCGGTCAGCAGCGCGTCAAGAACGCGTCCCTGGGGAACGGCCAGCAGCAAGCCGAGGAGCGTCCCAGGATAACTGATCGCGTTGGGCACGATGCGGTGTTCCAGATCCACGAAGAAGATCGGAACCAGCATCAGCACGAACAGCGCGGCGGCGACGAAGTGGATGGTGGGGCCCTCTCGCAGCCACAGCGCCGTGAGCAGCGCGGCGCTCGTCGCCTCGACGAGAGGATAGCGAGGACTGATCGGCTTCCGGCACGCCCGGCACCGGCCGCGCAGGAGTATGTAACTAAGGATGGGGATGTTGTCGCGCGGGGCAATCGCCGCCCCGCAGTGTGGACACCGCGACCGCGGTCGGACGAGCGACTCACCACGAGGAAGCCGGTAGATCACCACGTTCAAGAAGCTGCCAAGCGCCGCGCCGATGACAAACACGACGGAGGCCGCGAACCACCAGGGCGTCATTGCCGCCTACTCCTGCCGCCGCGCCGGGCTTCCTGCGCCACCCTCGAGGCCGCCTCGCGGAGCGCAGCCGCGTCCACTGTGTCCGCTGCCTCACCTCCATAGCGGACCCGCTCGAACGCCGCCGTCACACCTTCCGCATCTGTGCGCGCGGGTTCGGGGATTCGCGCCAGAAACTCCCTGGGGGTGGCCGATTGCTCGCGCCTGATGCCTTCGCGCGCCAGGCGCGCGAGCATCAAGGCATATACTGCGGAGATTGCGTCATAGCGGCTCGAGTGTATTCCGTTGCGCCGCCGCACCAGGACGAGAGACAGCACGAGCGCCGTCAGCATCCCGGCCAATGAGTTCGTGGGCAGGGGTTCCCCGCGGAACCCGCGGATCGTCGCGCGGCCCACGCCCATCATCCAGCGCGCGGCGTCCCACAGCAGCCATTGTCCTGCGGGGCGCGATGTCGCCTCTTCCGGCGTCGGGAATCCCGGCGTCGGCTCGAACTCGATCCATCCTGCTCCGGGAAGATACACTTCGACCCACGCGTGCGCGTCGGAGTTGCGGACGTCATGGTAGCCGGTGAACACATTGTACGTGCCCGGTGTGTATCCGGTGACGAGGCGGGCGGGGACGCCGGCGGCGCGGAGCAGGACGACCATGGCGCTCGCAAACGCTTCGCATGAACCCTGGAGGGACGCAAACAGGAAGTAGTCGACGGCATCGGCGCCGCGCGGCAACAACGGCGCCCGCAGATTGTAGGTGTAGTTGCGGATGAGGTGCTGGTTGACGGCGACGGCGCGCGCGTAATCCGACGTCTCGGATGCGGTAATCGCCAGGGCGAGATCGCGAACGCGGCCGGGGACCGCGGGGAGTTGCAGATACTTTGCGCGGATCGACTCCGGAATGTCGGCGCGCGGGCGCCGGAGCAGCAGCGGGCCGGGGGCCGGCACGCGGCTGATCACGCTGTAGATGGTCCCGACTTCGAGGCCCACGGGGCTACGCAGACCGGCATAGCCATCGACACCCAGGCTGCCGGTCGGGACGTACACTTCGAACGGCCGGTACGCGGCGAAGAACACGTTGGGCTGCGTCGCCTCGATGTAAAATGTCTGGATCACCTGCTCCGATCCGGCGGGCCACGGCTCGTCCGGCCCGAACCGCGGGACGATGCGGGGCTGGTCGGAGGCGTACTCCTGCACGGATTTGTCGGTCATGCGCCAGCCGATTCCCGTGTACTCGTCAAACGCGAGCCCGCGCCAGAACGCCGGCCGCGTGGTGCGGACCCGCATGACCACGGTGTCGGCGAGCGTCCCCCGCAGCCGGAGGTCGACGTATGTGGAGAAACCGATGTAGCCCTCCGGGTTGAATGCCGGAGCAGGCTGCGTGGGATCTTCGCTCAGCGCCCGGTTTGGGTATGCAGGATTGAGGATCCGCCCGTGGAGCCTCTTCATCAATGTCAGGCGGGGCGAGACGGGAAACCAGCGCACGCGAAGTCCCTGGCCGCGGGGCACCGCAACGAACAGGACTGCGCCCAGGACCACAGCAGCAAGGGCAAGCGCGGCCCCCGCCTTCAGCACCGGCCGCAGCGCCACCGGCCCACGTCCTGCCGCGACCATCGCGGCCATCGTCGCGGACGCGCCGGCCGCAAAGGGCAGGAGCATGATGCCGAAGGCCGAGTCCCGCGCGTAGACGGCGGCCACCGCCATCAGTACGACGGCGCTCGCCAGGGAGTACTTGAGATCCTTGCGCGCGGGGAGGTCGAAACTGTGCAGCGCCTGCAGCCAGAGGAACAGGCGCACCAGCGGGATGCGCGGGTCGTATGGGTTGGCGATCAACGCGGCGAAGAAATCCCGGGCGACGATGAAGATCAGCGCGGTGATCGCGGCCTTGATGAGGATGGTTCTCCGGCGCCGCATCAGATAGCTGGTCACGAACCCGGCGGCGATCGCTCCCGCGGCCAGGATCGCCTGCGCCGTGAACTCCTCGTGGACGCCGACGGCCGTGACGGCAACGAGCACGGTGCCCAGCGTGAGCACACGAACCGCGGGCGAGTTTTCGGGCGGCAGCGGACGCAGTTTTAGCCAGCGAGGCATCGCCCCACCTCCTCGCCTTGACGCAGCACTCGGACGGGCACGCCCCTGGCGTTGAGCAAGACCGGGCCCCGGGGTGGCGCTCCATCCGTAATGACTGCCACTGCCGGCGTCCCCGCGGCCGCGAGCCGCAGGACGGCGTCCACGTCTTCGGTGAAGAAGACGACCGGCGTCCCGGAGGATAGGGATGCGCAGAGATCTGCCAGATTGAGCCGCCCGCTGCGCTGGAGCGAAGCCAGAATCCGCAGTGTATCCGTCCAGCCTGCCGTCGCAATCTCCGCTCCCGTGTCGCGTTCTAGGAGCAGCCGCACCGCCTGCGCGCGCCGGGTCACATAGTGCGCCACGGAGGCCGCGGCGCGGACAAGATTCTCGAATCCCTCATCGTCCGATAAGGTCGGGCGCGTATCGATCACGATCGTGGCCTCAGGCTCCACCTCACGCTCGAACTCGCGCACCACGAGATGTCCGCGACGCGCGGTGCTGCGCCAGTGGATGTGAGCCGGATCATCGCCGTCTCTGAAGTCGCGCACCCCGGCCACATCTACGCCGGTGCGTGCAGGCCTTAAGAGCGGCGTGAGTTCAACACCCTGGCGGCCGGGGAGCGGGAAGTCTCTGAGCACGTCATACCGTGGAAACACAGTCACCGTGGCCGCCGCCGTAACCGTTCGCCTCAGCTGAAAGAGCCCCGTCACGCCCTCGGAGCGAAGCTCGATTGTCTGCGCGCGGTGCACCCCGCGACGGCGCGCAACTGTCTCGTACCGCGCGGAGGCGCCCTGCCGCCACAGGAATGGCACAAAGACGGCGCCGGCATCGAATCCCGGAACCGCATCGCACACGTGGACGAAAAACCGCGGCAGGCGCACGGGGGCGATCAAGAGCACGACGCTGATGCGCTCTCCTTCGAAGACTTCACCCGGCAACGTCCGGGTCACTCGCAGCGGGCGAGTCGCCAGATACGTGCTGAGCCAGCCGGCGAGCGCAAACCCGATCAGCACCGCGTCAACCGCATACACCCATCCGGCCTGCAGGTTGACGGCGACGAACAGCAACAGCAGGGTGAGCACGGCGTAAGCGGCCGCGTCGCGGGTCGGCATCGCTACCTCGTGATCACAGGCACGGGGACGCTTTCCAGAACCTGGTCCACCAATGCGTGCGCGCCTCTGCCACCGCCGGTCGGACCTCGAAGGTCCAACCGGTGGGCGAGCACCGGTTGAGCCAGACGCTTGATGTCGTCGGGTAGCACAAACTTCCGGCCATGCAGAAATGCCCAGGCCTGGGCCAGCCGGACGATGCCCAGCGATGCCCGCGGACTCGCGCCGAGCACGACGTCCGGGTGCGACCGCGTCGCGCCCACGACTTCCACGGCGTACGAGAGCAATGAGCGGTCCACAAAAATCTGGCGCACCGCGGCCTGCCATCGCTGAATCTCCGCGGGGTCGGCCACCGCCTGGATGGTATCGATGGGGTGTCCCCGCTGCTGGCGCGCGATGACCTCGACCTCGTCCGCCGGCGACAGATAACCCAGCGAGGTCGAGACGAGAAAGCGGTCGAGCTGGCCCTCGGGGAGCGGATAGGTACCGTGATGCTCCACCGGATTCAGCGTGGCGACAAGAAGGAACGGCTGCGGGAGCGTGTGGGGCGTTCCCTCGATGGTGACGTGACCCTCGTCCATCGCCTCGAGGAACGCCGCCTGGGTTCGCGGGGTGGCGCGGTTCAGCTCATCCGCCAGCACCACGTTGGCAAACAGCGGCCCGGGGATAAAACGAAACTCACCACGGGACGCATCGTAGATCATCCCGCCGGTAATATCTGTGGGCAGCAGATCCGGCGTCGCCTGGATCCTGCGGAACGTGCCGCCCAGCGACCGCGCCACGGCTCTTCCGAGCATCGTCTTCCCGACCCCCGGCACGTCCTGGAGCAGGGCGTGGCCCCCCGCAAGCAGCGTGGCGAGCAGCAGATCGACCGTCTCGCGCTTGCCGACGATGACGCGCTCTATGTTGTCCGCGAGTGAGCCCACTGTCTCCATGCGTCCTCAACGAATTCCGTCATCTGATACTGAAAAGTTTGCATCGAAAACGTCTCCGCATGCCGGCGGATCGTCTCCGGATCGAAACGGCGCCCCTCGAACGCGCGGACGCACTCCACCAGGGCCTGCGCGGTCGGCTCGCGGAAGAATAGTCCGCTCACGCCTTCCCGCACGCTCTCGAGCAGCCCGCCTTCAGCGTACGCGATCACCGGGCGCCCGCACGCCTGTGCCTCAAGCGAAGTGAGACCGAAGTCCTCGATCCCCGGGAAGATCAGGCCTCGGCACTGCCGGTAGTAGCCGCGCAGCGCTGCGTCGGAGACTGTGCCGGCGAACCGAATGGTCGGCCCCGCCAACGATCGCAGACGCGGCATCTCGGGACCATCTCCAACAATCACCAGCGGCCTTCCTAACCTGTTGAATGCCTCAATGGCCAGGTCTACGCGCTTGTAGGGCACGAGCCGGCTCACGAGCAGGAAGAACGCGCCTCCGTCCGTGGCGGCCCCGCCGTCGGCCGGCGTGAAGAACCCGACATCGACCGGAGGGTGGATCACCGCGGCCGCCCGCTGATAGTAGGCGCGGATGCGGCCGGCCACGAAGTCCGAGTTGGCGACAAAGTAATGCACGCCGCGCGCCGTCCTGACGTCCCACCGGCGGAGCAGTGAGAGCGCCGCGCCCGCGAACGGCCTCGCCGCGGCGGGAAGGGCCCCCAGGTACTCGCCGCGCCTGTCCCACGCGTACCGCATCGGGGTGTGACAGTAGCAGATGTGAAGCGCGCCGTCCCTCACCCGTACCCCTTTTGCGCACGCATGGCTGCTGCTGATCACGATGTCGTATCCGCGCAGATCGAATGAACGGAGGGCAAGGGGCATCACCGGGACGAGCCAGCGGTGGCGCGCCGCTGCGCCTGGAATACGCTGCAGCCACGAGGGCCGCACCTCCATCAGGCGGAAGGAGTCCGGAAGGCGCCCGGGAGTGTAGAGCGTCGTGTACACGGGAGCGCGTGGGAAGAGGTCGTGCAGGGCAAGCAGCACCCGGTCTGCGCCGCCGAGCGTGATCAGCCAGTCGTGGACGAGGGCGACGTTGAGCTCACGAAGTCGCGCCACTCTGGCCTGAAGTGTGTCCGTGCGTTCGTGAACCTGTCTCATCGTCCCTCAGGGAATGCGTTGCGCTCGAAACCGCCCCCGCGACCCCGGCGCCGTCAGTAGGCGCCGCGGCCCGCGATAACCGACGGCAGCGTGCGCAGCAGGATCTGCAGATCCAGTCCAAGCGACCAGTGATCGATGTAATACATGTCCAAGCGCACCCGCTGCGCGTAGTCCGGCTCGTGATGGCGCGCCACCTGCCACAATCCTGTCAGGCCGGGCTTCATACACAGCAGCCGGCGCTCCCACGGCCCGTACTTCGCCAGCTCCTCTTCCACGATCGGCCGCGGTCCCACCAGGCTCATGTCGCCCTTGAGGACGTTCAGCAACTGCGGAAATTCATCGACGCTGGATTGACGCAGCCACCGACCGACGCGGGTCACGCGCGGATCGTCGGGAAGCTTGTAGGCCCGCTCGAAGCGCCGGCGCAGCCGCTCATTCTCGACGAGCTGTGCATCCGCGCCCGGCACCATCGTGCGGAACTTCCACGCGTCGAAGGGCACACCGCCTTTGCCGATGCGGCGATGCCGGTAGATGACCGGGCCGGGACTGTCGATCAGGATCGCGATCGCGACGACCGCGAGTACCGGCGCCACGAGCATCAGGCCGATCAGCGCTCCGAGTATGTCGACCGCGTCCTTCATGCGCTGGCCCCAGCCGCCGAGCGGGCTGGCCTGCAGCGTCAGCAGCGGCACCCGGCCCACGACTTCCACCGCCGCGCCCGTCACCGCGAGCGTGTAAAGATCCGGCACCACCGCGAACGGGACGCCTGCCTCCTGGCACAGAGCGGCGACACGCATCGTCTCGTCACGCGACTCCGGCGGCTGGGCGATGATCACGCGGTGCGCGCCGAACCGCCGTACCGCTCGCAGCACGTCCCCGGGTACGCCTGCAATGAGCAGTCCTTCCACCTCGCCCTGCCCTCGTTCGTCCAGGAATGCGACCGCCTGCTGGCCCAGGCCCGGCTGGGCACGCAATGTCTGCAGGAGGGCCACGCCTTCCGCGCCCGCGCCTACGATTAGGACGCGGCGGACGTCGATGCCGCGTGCGTGGACCACCCGCAACGCAAAGCGCAGCGTGCCGCGCCCCGCAAGCACCAGCGCTGCACTGATGGCCCACACGAGCAGCATCCACAACCGTGAGTACGAGAAGTCTCGGTAGAAGAACGACCCGGCCAGCAGCGCCATCATGCCCACCGACACGGCGCTGGTGACCTTCAACGCTTCGTCGAAGAACGACTGGATTTGCTCCCGGTACAACCCGCAGGCGGCGAAGATCAGAAGCCAGGCCGGCAGCAGGGGCGTGAGGATGACGAAGTAGGGGGCGACGGGCGGCTCGTCAAACGCCGGGATGATCTGCCAGTAGAACCGCAGCAGGTACGCCAGCACAAATGCCGTGGCGATCATGCTCGCGTCGAGCACGATTCCCAGCAGCACGCGTAATTGACGGCGGCGGCTCTCGGTCAGCATGACCCGTCCACACACCCTATGCCCCTCCTGTCTGGAGGGATAGTCCGGTCTGCTTCACGACTGAGAGCACGCCGCGTGCCGTTCGGTCCCACGTAAACGCGCGGGCGTGGGCGAGGCCGCGGCGCGCAAGGTCCGCCCGCAGCCCGGCATCCCCGATGACGCGCCGCAGCTGCGCGGCCAGCGCCTCCACATCCCCCGGATCCACGCGAATCGCCGCCTCGCCCGCCGCCTCGCGCAGCCCGCCGGCCGTGGACGCGATCACTGGAGCTCCACACGCCATGGCCTCAAGTACGGGCAGGCCGAATCCCTCATACAAGGACGGGACGACCACCGCGAGCGCGGCAGAATACAGTGCCGGCAGGATTCCCTCGGGCACATAGTCGAGCACCCGAACTCGATCTCTCAGCCCCAGGCGGTCAATGCGGGCCGCGACGAGCGGCCAGTAGCGCGGATCCCGGTACCCTGCGACCGCCAGGGTGATCCCCGCGTCGAGCCGGGCGACTGCCTCAACAAGAACCTGCAAGTTCTTGTGGGGACGGATATTGCCGACAAAGAGCACATAACGCTGCAGCCCGAACCGGGAGGCAACCGCATCGCCGTCATGTTGCGGACGAAACCTGGTGAAATCCACGCCGGGCGGCACGACCGTTATCCGCTCGGGAGGAATGCGGTAGTGGCGGGCGACGTCGTCCGCCGTCTGCCGGGAGTCCGCGATGATCGCCCACGATGCGCGGAGGACGGCGGGGACGAAGGCACGGAAGTACCACTGCTGCCGCGGGAAGTCACCGGGGAAGAACAGCGGCAGCACGTCGTGGACCACCGTGACCTGGCGGCATCCAGGCAGCAGCGGGCCCTCCGGCACCGTATTGACAAGGACGTCGGCCCGGTCCCGGCGAGCCCGTAACGGTAACATGGTTTGGGTCCAGAGCAACCGGCAGAGATGCCCTCGCCATCCTCGCGAAGGGTCTCCCAACGAGCGAATCCTGCGAGCCGACGGCAGGTCGTCAGGCCGGCTCGTATACACGATGAGGTCGTCGTGGTGCCGGTGCAGCGCCGCGCACAACTCACGTGCGTAGATGCCGAGCCCCGACGGCCGCCGATCATAGACTGCGGCGTTCATGACAATACGCATCAGCGATCGACGCTGGAAGCGAGCTCCTCCAGTACCGTGAGCACCCGGCGCGCGGATCGATCGTACGAGAGCGCCCCGGCGCGCTCCAAACCGAGCACGCGCATGGATTCCAGCAGCGGGCCGTCGCCCAGCACCCGTTCGATCGTGCGTGCCCACGCGGACCCATCTGTCGGCGCGACATAGGTGGCAGCCGTCCCGGCGACCTCACGGAGGGCGGGAATGTCCGATGCCACGACCGGAGCCCCGCACGCCATGGCCTCCGCAACGGGAATGCCGAACCCCTCGTACAGCGACGGGTAGACGAAGAGGTCCGCGCCGGCATACAGCGAGGGCATCTCTGCGTCCGGGGCATATCCCAGGAACCGCACGGTTCCATCCCGGACGAATGGCGCAGCGAGCGCGCGGACCGCGCTCCTCTTCCATCCCGGTGCGCCCACCACGACGAGGTGATAACGGTCTCGAACCTGCCCCGGCAGCCGGGCCATGGCGTCGAGCAAGGTGACGAGATTCTTGCGCGGTTCGACCGCCCCCACGGTCAGCAGATAGGGCCTGGACAGTTCCCAGCGGTCCCGAACCCTTCGCCGCGCCTCATCGGGATCACCCGGGACGAACCCATCCCGAACGCCGGGTGGGATGACCGTGATGCCCTCCGGCGCGATTCCCATCAGGCGTTGCAGGTCATCCGCCACCGTCTGGGAGATCGTCATAACGTGCTGCGCGCGCCGCAGGGATGGCCGCAGGAACATCCGCATGACTGCGTAGTTGCGCCACTGCATCGTCTGGGGAAACAGCACGGGCACGAGGTCGTACACCGTCAGGGCGGTGGGAATGTCCCGGCGAAGCCCCAGCGGAAGAAGGAAGTGGGCTCCCCAGAAGAGATCGACGCGATCGCGCGTTAGCAGGCGCGGCGCGTGCAGCTGCAGCCAGAGCGGTCCGGGTTCCAGCAAGCCGGGGCGAACGCGCGCCCGCCAGCGAGGCCCGTTCGCAGGCAGGTCGATGGGCCGATGGGAGTAGAGAAGGAACTCATGGTCTGATAGCGGAGCGAGGGCCTGGAGCAATGCGTGCAGGTAATTGCCGATGCCTCCCCGCATTCCCGACAGGGGCCGGGCGTCAACCCCGATTCGCATCCGCACCAGCACCAGCATCATCCGGGGGCGGAGGCGCAGGTCTCTCGGACCCCAGATCCAGGTAGCCGACGAGCTGGCCTCGTTCCTCAGCATGGAACACATATCCGAGACGGCGATAGAGGCGGAGAGCCGTCTCGTTGTGCGAATAGACTTTCAACCGGACGCGAGTCGATCCACGCCGGCGGGCGGCCGCGTGCAGGAACTCCATGAGCACACGCGCCAGGCCGCGACTCCGTTCGCCCGGGTGAACGGCGATGCCCAGGCTTGGCACTTCGTATCCTTCGTCCCACCCGCGCAGCATACCGTAAGCGAGCACGCGCTCTCCATCGACCAGGATGTAATAAAGATCGTGGCCCGCGGACCGGCACAGCCGCCCGGCTTCCTCGGGCGTGAGCGGATGTGGATGGAATTCGCGCTCATCACCGGCCGCCACGAGCGCGCGGAAGAACTCGGCCAGCGAGCCATGCCACCGAGGCGCGAGCCGGACGCACTCCAGCGTCATCGCCGGGCTCGTTCTCGGCCCTGATCTCGCGCGCTACGGATCGCGGAAGCAACTCGATCGACCTGCTCGCCGGTCAACTGCGAATAGGTGGGGAGGTTCATCCCCATCCCGGCCAGCCGTTCGGTGACCGGGAGCTCCTCCCCGCGCTCACGGGACTGACGCTCGAATGGCGGCAGACGATGCAGAGGGATGAAAAAGGGTCGCGTCTCGATCCCCTCACGTTCCAGCGCGGCAATCAGGCCGTCGCGAGTCATTCCATACGTGAGCGGATCCACCGTAATGCAGAACAGCCAGGGCGCCGGCTCCGCCCATGGCGCGACCGGCTGAAATCCGATCCCCGGGATCTCTTCGAGGCGATCGCGGTATCGGAGGAAAACGCGGCGGCGGCGGTCGAGGATATCGTCGCGCCGCTCGAACTGCGCGCAGAGCATGGCGCAGGCCACGTTGGTCAAGCGGTAGTTGTACCCCGTGACAGGAAAGAAGTAGCGGCGCTCGGGATCCATCCCCTGCCCTCGCAGGATGCGCAGACGGCGTTCCAGTGCCGGGTCGTCCACTGCAACGGCGCCCCCCTCCCCGCTCGTGAATATCTTGTTGCCGTAGAAGGAAAAGGTCGCAATCCTGCCGAGGCTGCCGGCCACGCGCCCCTTGTAGCGCGCGAGGTGCGCTTCCGCCGCGTCCTCGATCACCCACAGCCGGTGAGCGGCAGCGATCTCGTTGATCGCATCCATGTCCGCGGGATGGCCGTAGAGGTGGACCGCAACGATGCCTTTCGTCCTGGCCGTGATCCGCCGCGCAAGCGCAGCAGGATCCAGGCACCATGTGCCGGGATCGACGTCCACGAATACCGGCTCGGCGCCGACGTAGCGCACCGCATTTGCCGTCGCCACGTAGGTCAGCGACGGGACCAGGATCTCATCGCCGGGGCCGGCATCCATCGCCAGCAGGGCCAGATGCAGTGCTGCCGTGCCGTTCGCCACCGAGATCGTGGACCGCACGCCGCAGAGCCCGGCGAACTCCCGCTCGAACCGCGTGACGTACTCTCCCGTTGAGGAGATCCAGGAGCTACGGATCGCCCGGCCGACGTAGGCTTCCTCGTTCCCGGAAAGATCCGGCACCGCCAGGGGAATCCGCATCCCTACTTGTTCCCGTCCGCCGCTGCGGTCAGCACGCGCATGTATTCTTCGGCGGCCTGGCGCCACGTCCGTATGCGCAGGCGCCCCACCTGATCGCGGGCCAGAGACCGCCACTCGTCGTAGTGACGATCGAGTTCCTCGAGCCGCGACGCAAGCTGCGCAGGATCGGCCGGATCGAACCAGAGCACGCGGCCGCCCACCTGTTCCATCTGCTCCCGCAGCACCGGGATATCTGCGCAGAGGACCGGGATTCCCGAGAGGACGGCCTCCATCACAGGGAAACTGCCGCCGCCTTCCAGCCGCGTGGGCATCACCACCGCCCATGCGCCGGCGAGGAGCAGATCGTACGTATCGTCCGCGACCAACCCAAGAGGGATGATTGAGGTTCCGATATGCAGCCCCGCCGCCTCGGCCGCGGAGCGCAGGGAGCGGGCCCGGGCCTCACCCGGTGGAAGGTTCGATCCGTAGCCGGTCAACACCAGGGGTACGCCCCCACGCCATCGTCCCATCGCGGTAAAGAGCACCTCGTGATTCTTGTGCGAAGACGTATTCGCGGGGCAGAGGAGGTATCGCCCCCGGAGCCACGGCCAGTGAGGTTGAACCCCGGCCGGATCGGGCGGTTTGACATGCGTCCATCCGACGCGGACCAGTGTAAAGCGCGTGGGACGGATGTGCAGCGCATCCGCAAGCACCCCCAGCGTGGCGTTCGAGCTCACGACGATTTTCGCACTCGAGGCCATCCAGCCCTCAACCGTCGCCCGCTCGTCGCGCAGTTGACTCTTGGCAACGAGTCCCGGCCAGATGAATACGATCGCATCATGGAAGGAGCCCACGATAGACTGCCGATCCCCCTTTGGCAGCCGGTGCCGGTGAAGCCACGGGAACCAGGCGACGTCACAGTCCCGAAGAACGGACTCGGGGACGTCATAGTACCACCGCGCAAACCCCAAGAAACGCTTGACCCGCTCAAGTCCGGGAATGCGCAGCCTCCGGGTGGCAGGGACCGCGCGCCAGTACGCGCGGGGGGCGATGCCTCGCACCGGGACTTCCAGACCCTCTCTGCGGAAGATCCCGGCGTACACCCGCAACGCCTGCCCATGACTGACCAGCTCGAAGCGATGTTCGGGAGCAAAGTCTTGCAGCGATCGGACAAGTTCGGTGGTAAACCGCACACCGCCACCCGGATTGGCCTGATAGTCGACGACTCGGATCTTCATGGATGCCGGCGCGGCGAGAGGATCGATCGCGTCAGCAGGGGAAACAGCCACGTCCACCCGATGACCGTCGTGAACGTTGCCGCGGCGAGGACCCCCAGCACGCCAAAGCGGGGAGACAACCACAACGTCAGCAGGATCGTCACGATCCCGTTGCCGGCCACGAGGCCGACCTGGACCCAGATCCGGTCAAGGACCGTGAGCAGCTCGGAGTGTGCAGTGACCCACGCGCCGGCGACGATGTGCGCCCCGAGCACAGCCCACAGGGCGGAGGAAAAACGCATGTCATCACGCTGGAGCCAGAGTCCCAGCAATTGGTTTCCCGCCAGGATCAAGACCGCAGCGAAGGCCATAGCCAGGCTCACGCGCGCAACCACCATGCGCCTGAAGCCTTCCTGCACCCACGGCCGGTCTCCCCGCTCCATCGCCTCGCGGTACGCAGGGAAGAACGCGCTCGTGGTGAAGATGACGAGCCCCGAGAAGATCTGCACGATCCTGATGATCACGGCGTATTCCGCCGTCGTAGCGAGCGTTGACGTGTGCGTGAGGATGAAGAGCTGGCTCTGATTGACCATCAACGCGCCGAGCTGGTACGCGCAGAGAGGGACGGACGTGCGGGAGATCCTCTGCCATGCGCGGCGCGAAACGTGCGCGGCGAGCGCGCGCAGACCCGGCGTCTCCTCCCGCAGCAGCAGGAGAAGGTTGCTCAGGCCGACCGCCGCCACGGCGCCATACACGACGCCGATCAGCGCCGGCAGAGTCAGCCGGATGCGGACGGACAGCCACACCATGAGCAGCGTCGCGCCGGAGGTGATCGTCGCAAAGACGTTGGCGACGTACGCGCGCTGCAACCCGGCATACGCGGCCGGCACGACGACCAGTGGGATGCCGAGGAGAACGGCGAGGACCGCGGCGATCACAGCCCATCGCACCTCAGCAGATGGAATGTGCCCCGCCGCGCCAAAGACGGCATCCCACGGCACGCGCCCGGCAACGATCGCAAACACGATCCCAGCCATTGTCGCTACCGTGGCCAGCACCGCAAGCCCTGTGGCTACATAACCCATTGCGGTGCGGCGCTCTCCTCGCCCGTTCGCCTCCGAGATGGCGTTGACCAGGCCGCCGGCGATTCCCAACTCGAGGAGGCTGAGCCAGACAACGGTCCCCGTGATCGCCGAGTACAGACCGAAGCGCTCTTTCCCCAGGTAGGACAGGAGCAGCGGAGCCGTGAGCACACCCACGGCCGCCCCCACGCCCCGTCCGACCACGCCCGAAGCAACAGACAGCGCCACGCGGCGATAGCGCTCCCGCGCGCGGCCTTCTGGAGTGGATGTGTCCTGAGATCTCAAGAGTGCGTGCGCCATGGGCTAGGCGAGCCGGACGGCCACCCCCACCCCGGGAGGATAGTGCGTGTACTCGAAAAAGCGAAAGTTGCCGAACTCCTGCCCGACGGCCCGCCACACGCCGAGGAGATCGCCCCACCCGTGCGGGTCAGGTCCGCGCTCAGCCATCAACGCCGAGCGACCTACTCGGGTGAGATCGGGGGCGATGTCGTCGAATACGACCGCCCCGCCGACCGCGCAATGGGGAACGACGTCGCGCAGGTCCTGATAGGCCCCGAGGAGAGAATGGTCTCCATCGACTGTGATGAGATCGAACAGAGCCGGACGACCGCGCCGCCACCGCTGCACACGCATCCGGTCGAGAAGCGAGCCCCTTCTGTGGCCGAAGAAGGCGGGAAGGGTGCGGTGGCTATCCCCGTCGACGAAATGCACCTGCCGGGCGTATCCGACCTTTCGCAACTCCGATTGGACAAAGGCGGGGCCGGGATTGGATACCCCGGCATATTCCGGTATCCAGAGGTCAAAGCCGCAAATCTCCACGTTTGGACACCGCGCCGCGACCATCGCCATGGAGAGACCGCGGCGTACGCCGACCTCCAGGTATGCCCTCGGCCGCAACTCGCGGGCGAGCCACGCTAGCGCGGCCCGCAACTCCACCGCTCCGGCGGTGACCTGTTCGAAGATGGTCGTGGTCCACTTTGGGTCTTCGGTCAGCGCGCCCAGCACCGTCGCCACGAACCTGCGGTTCTCCGGCTCCGCCATGGCCCCGAACAGCACGGCCCCGTGCGCGACCGTCTTCACGTCGATCGCCATAGCCGCTCAGACGCGCGAGCGCCAGTAACTCAGACTGTCCTGCAGAGTCTGCTCGAACGGAATGCGGGGCTCCCAGCCGGTCAGGCGTCGGAATTTCGTGCTGTCCCCGACCAGCACGGGCACATCCGACGGACGCAGGCGTTGCGGATCGGTCTGCGCGGTGATACCCCGATGACTCGACAGCGCCAGCAGCATTGACAGCACGTCGGCGATCTTATGACCCTTCCCATAGCTAATGTTGTACACTTCGCCCGGCTCGCATCGCTCCGCGGCGATCCAATACGCTCGCACGACGTCGCGCACGTCACTGAAGTCGCGGATCGCGTCCAGGTTGCCCACAGAAACCGCCGGCGGCCGCTGCTCCCGTTCGATCTCCGCAATCTGCTTGCAAAAGTTGCTGATTACAAACACCTCGCCGCGTCTCGGGCCTTCGTGATTGAAGGCGCGCGTGCGGATGGTGCGGATCCGGAACGATTCGAAGTACTGGTAGGCCATGTAATCCTGGGCCACTTTGGAGACGGCGTAGGGTGAGAGCGGATTGAGCGGCGCCGTTTCCGTGATCGGCAGGTGCTCCTTGCTCACCCTGCCGTACTCCTCAGACGAGCCCGCCACGTGGACGATCGGATCGTAGCCGCTTGGCCGCAGCCGCTTTACGGCCTCCAGCAAATTGCATTGCCCCACGACATTCGTGTGGAACGTCTCTGCGGGAGAATCCCATGAGGCCGGGATGTAGCTCTGCGCCGCCAGGTGGAAGATGCGGTCGGGTTTGACGTTCTCGATCACCCGGTACATGTTGTGCGCGTCGGTGATGTCGCACTCGTGGAATGATACCTTGCCGCTGAGGTGGTCGGCCGCGTCTTCTTTGCTGCGCCACCGGCGCGTCCCGTGGATCTCGATGTCGGGATCGTGGGCGAGGATGAAGTCTGCCAGGTGGCTCCCGGCGAATCCGGTGATTCCGGTGATGAGCACTCTCACGTAGGCGCTCCTTTTCGTCGTCTCTATACTGCCCCTGAAATGACGGTCCTACGGCCGTTCGTCCAGGGCGATCAGTGCCGCTCGGACCCGGGCGTTCTCAGGATCCTCCGCCAGCATGGCCGCAAGGATGCTGCGGGCCTCGCCGCGGGCTCCTGTCTCGGCCAGAAACTCCGCCGCATCGATACCTAACGCCACCACCTCGGGCCAGAGAAGGATGTAGATGATCGTGGCCCGCCCCAAACCCTGCCCCAGATAACGCGCCGCACTCCTCCGGTACACGGCGGCGGCCTCGGCATTTCGATCCTGCCGCCTCAGCAAGCGGGCGAGGAGTCGGTAGGCTTCTGGACGGTTCCACTGGTCCAGATCGATCGCCTTCTTCAGCAAAATTTCCGCCTGGCGCAGGCGATCAGGCGTTGGGTGGTCCATGAAGAGCCGGGCCAGCTGGATCGGGTACGTGGCGTTCATCCGGTCGAGTGCCATCGCCCGGTGCAACTTCGCGGCAGCAAGATCAACTGCAGGCGGCTGCCTGTGAGCCGCCTCGGCCGACGCCGCACCATACGACTTCGCACTCAGCGGATTCAACCGGATCGCCTCGGCATAGAGGACGGCCGCACCGGACCAGTCGCCCGCGCGCGCACGGCGCCCTCCGGCGGTGAAGCGTGAGTCCGCGGCCTGGAGCACATTGACCATGATGATGGCCGCCACAGAGATGGCGCAGACCGCGACGCGCTCCCGGATCCCAAGGGGGATCGATCGGACTTGAGTTCCGCCCTGGACCGTGCCGTACCAACCGAGCACCCCGATGAGGGCAAATGCCATCGCCGGATTCGCCGGAAACATCCAGTTCATGTCCAGACCGCTGTGCAGAGAGAATGCGCCCAGACCGATTCCCAGGCCGGCGATCGTGGCAAACTCAGGCCGCCCTGCCGACGCCGCGAGGACGCGGAGCCACAGGCGGGCGGCGCTCCAGAGCAACACCGCGCCCGCCAGTATCCCCGCGATCCCCATCTCCGCGGCAATCTGCAGGTACAGGCTGTGAGGATCTCTGGCGTAATAACGGACGTCGCGCTGATATCGGGCGTGCACTGCTCCAAACGTCCCGGGGCCGGTTCCCGTGAGGGGATGATCGCCGAACGCCGCGCCCGCGGCACGCCAGAAGTTCAGCCGTCCCTGCAGCGAGTAGTCGCCAGCGTCGGTGACGGACTTCGCCCGCGCCAGGACCGAGACGCGACCGGCGCCCGAACCCATCGTCAGGCCCGTCACGACCGCGGCCACAACCAGCACGAGGACAACGAGCCTGCGGACCGGCAGGCTCCTCATCCTGGGCCGCAGGACCAGCGCGGCGACGGGAACCACGGCGGCAAGACTGATCCACGCGCCGCGCGAGTAGGTCAGGACAAAGGGTACCGCCAAAAGCGCGGCCAGCGCTCCATGGGCCGCCGCGTCCCGCGATGTGACGGCCAGGAGCATCCTCATGAGCTCGATGGGGAGCAGCAGCAGGAGGAACGCGGCAAACGGGTTGGGCCAGTAGAAGGTGGAATACCAGCGCATCCCGGGGGTCCCCGCTCCCCAAAACGTGAACAACCCGATGAGGGCCAGCCAGCCGCCGATCACGACGGCCGCATCCACGAACCGGCGAGCGGCATGATGACCGGGCAGCGATGTGGACACGAGCAGCGTGATCGAAGCGTATGTCAACCACAGGAGAATCTCACGCACGCTGGCATCGGGCCTCACGGACCACAGCGAGGTGATCGCCGCTGCAACCACCATGGCGGCGACCGGCACAAGCAACGGGGATCGTGTCATTCTGCCCGCGGCCGCACGGAAGGCAGCCGCTGCGAGGACCGCCATCTGCGCCAGCGCGAGGGTCGGCGCGTGGCGGCCGCCGTCGCTGATGGCGAGCTTGAAGAGCACGACGACGACGCCCGCCGGGATCACCAGCAGCCAGATGGACGAAACGTCGGGCCACTTGATTTCCTGCGCGGCGACGATTCTTCGGATCATGGCCATGGGGATTCTCGCTTAGCCGCAACCTCCCATCCGCACGCCGCCCCCGCCAGCAGCCAGACCAACGGTGTCACGGCCACGCTGCTGAATGCCGCCTGGGCCTGCACGAGATAGCCGATCAGCCCGGCCACCAATCCCAAGGCGAGGATGCGTCCGGATGCCGGCGCGCGGGACATCACCATGACCGCCGCAGCGACATTGAGCAGCCAGAAGGCCAGGTAGGCGATCGCGCCCGGAATTCCGATGGACACCGCCATCTGCAGCATGTCGTTGTGCGCCCGGTCGACGATCACGGGTCGCGGGCCGAAGTAGCGAACAAGAACCTCACGGTCATAGGGAAAGACCTCGCGCAGCGTCTCCAATCCCCATCCCAGCACCGGCCGGGCGCGGATGAGCGAGACCGTCCGGTCCCAGATAAACAACCGCGAAGCGACCGAGCCCAAGTCCGTCGCGGCTATTGCCGCGACGCGCCTTCCAACCTGGGCAGGAGTGGCAACTACTGTCACGAGGACGAGCCACGAAATAAGCATCGCCACCGCGACGGCTGCGAAGATCACCCACTGCCGGCGCCACGCCGGGCGGCCGAGCCCCGCCGCGAAAACGATCAGCGCCGCCGCGGCTGCGATCCAGGCCCCCCGCGTCAGGGTCAGAGCCAAAGCCAGGATGGCCAGGCAACCTCCCCCAAGCCAGATGGCCCGTTTTGCTCCGGCCGTCATCGCCCCAAGGGCGAGCAGCAGCGGCAGCATGAACGCCAGATATCCTCCAAATACCACCGGGCCTCCCACGGTCGATGGAATGCGGATGAAGCCGAGGCCTCCGTACCAGTCACGCGTAAACGCCTCACCGGCAAACAGCGGTGGAACGAACATCTGCATGACGCCGTAGGCGGCAACCATGATCCCCGTTCCGCCCGACCACACGGCGAGACGCCGGAGGCGGTCCTCTGAACCGAAGAACTGCGCTCCTACGAAGTAGAGCGTGGCGTATGCCGCGACCGTGATCAGACCTTCGTAGCGCGCGGGGCTGCCGAAGAACGTGAGACGAGGGTTGGCGGTGGTCCACGACGAGACCACCGCGGCGAGCAGGCAGGCCCACAACGCGACTTCGCTCCGGGTGAGATGCCAGTCCTGGCGCGCCACGAGCCGCAGCATCACCCAGCCCGCCAGCATGATGCCCGTAAGCGCGTACAGGACAAACACCTTGGGCCGGCTGTAAGCGTCCTGGCCCCATGGGGCCACGACCAGCGGTACGACAACCACCACGGCGATCGCCGCGGTGCGCACCAGGTGCGCAAGGGCCGGCGCAGCCCCCTCCCCAGCCGAGGAGCGAACGTCAGTTGCCCAGGCGCCGAATCTGTTCATCAGCCGGTTGGAAATCAGGTCGGAGATCGAGCACGCGCCGCCAGGCTTCACGCGCCGCAGCGCGATCGCCGAGGCGCCGATGGGCATGGCCCAGCAAATAATAGGCATGCCAGTCGAGGGGGTCGAGGCTTACAGCGCGCGAAAAGTCGTCCCGCGCCTCGGCATTGCGGCCCGCGCGCAACTCGATGAATCCCACTTCTCTATAGAGGCCGCCGAAGTATGTGTACGGATAGATGGCCAGGAGCCTGCGGTAAGTCAGGACGGCCTCATCGACATGCCCCTGCCGGAATTCCGCGTCGGCGAGATCGCCGTAGACCTCAACAGCGAGCGGGGCCAGGATGATCGCCTGGCGGAACAGAGGCGCCGCCTCCCTCGATCGGCCCCTCAGATGGAGGCTAAGGCCTTGACTGTACAGCGCGGAGGCGCGCCGCTCGCGTTCCATCTCCGCAAAGACATCCTGGGCCCGCCACCACAAGGGGAACGCGGCGACCATGCACACGATGATGAGGACGTTTCGTAATCTTCGCATCTGAAAAGAGTAGTGCGGCCAGTAGGGTGAGCCCTTGCTGGCCGCACCAGGCACTCGAGAACTGAATCGTTATGGTGCTGATTCCTGCAAACCGCCGCCAGGCGTATAGTTGAGTCCGCCGCCCGGGTTGCCCAGTGTGTCGCATGCGTTCGTCGCCGGGAAGTCGACGCCCATCTCGTAGTCATCCGGTGGTACGGCTGCGCTCGGCGTGTAGATGTAAGCCGTGTTCGTGCATGGATCGTTCGGCACGGCCCGCAGGTAGACCGGCGACAGCGTTGCCATGCTGGGCGGATAGCTGCCGCGGTCGACGAAGTAGCTCTCCAGCGCGGTGGCCAGGTTCTTCAGGTTACCCTTGGACGCGGCATACTGCGACTGCGCGCGCGCCCGCAGGAAGTTCGGGATCAGGATCGCGGCCAGGATGGCGATGATTGCCACGACGATGAGCAGTTCAATCAATGTGAAACCGCGCTCGTTGCGTAGTCTGCGAGAGAAGAACTGAAACATGGTCTTTCCTCCTTCAGGTAGAGTTGAAACCCACTGTCCGCGATATCCTGACGACGTACTCCGACCGTCAGAGCCGGGTTTCTCTGTACTCTAGACCTTTCGTACCCGCCCTGCCGCCCCGTTAGACCTCGCTACGGGCTCGGGACGGAGGGGGCGCCGACCCAAACGCCGCCTGTGGGAGTATACACCACGTAGCCGGTGACCCCCGCCTGCGTGTACTTATCCGGCCCGTCGAACAGGACGAATGTCCAGCGGTTGGCGTCGGTCACATAACCGTACGGGGCCTGATCAACCGGCGAATGTGGCACCGACCGGACGTACCCGCCCCCCTCCAAGGTGGCTTCCCATGTCGCAGGGTCCGGGTACTCCTGGTGCTCGTTATAGTACAGGTCCAGACCGGCGGCAACATTCCTCAGATCCAGCTGGCACGTCGCGAGAATAGCCGCCGCACGGGAGCGGACGAAGTTTGGGATAAGTATGGCAGCCAGGATCCCGAGAATAGCGACCACAATCAGCAGCTCGAGAAGCGTGAACCCTGCCTGCCGAGAATTCCGCCTCACGGATGATATGGCCTTCCTGGGCCAAGTTCAGCCCGAAACGTTCCCGGACTGTCAACGGGCGGTATACCCGCACCGGTCCGCCTTTAGGCTCTGCCACGCGTCGGCGCACGTCTGGACGCCCGCGCGCGGGGGGTATGAAGCGCGGGGAGGAAAGTCTGTGGTAAGAGTGAAACAACATCCGACGCTTCACCGAGGAGCGTGATGATGCGCGCATTCGTCGCACTTTTCGTCGCCGTGCTGATCGCCGCATACGCCGGGCCACTGTTCGCACAACAGCAGCAGCCGGTGCAGCCGCAGGAACCAGGACAACCCGGCGCTCCCACCGCTCCTCCGGGACCGAGGCGCATCATCGCGGGCCGGACACTGGCCGGGATCGAGGTCGGCCGGCCCATCGGCCGGGTTCTCGCCCGCTTCGGCCGCCCTTCGGAAGTCCGCGAAACGGCGCTTGACACCGTCTATGTCTTCAACCGATTCGGGATCAACGTGTACGCAAAGGGCGGGGTGGTCACCGCGGCATCAGGGACGAACAGCCTGCTCAAAGTCGACGACAACCTCGGCGTCGGACATCGTGTCGAAGACGCTACGGCGATGTTCGGCCGGGGCTTCCGCGAAGGAACGGTGGAAGGCTGGCCGGGTCTGATCTATGACGGCCGCGGGATCGCCTTCGGCCTCGACGGGCGGGGCGTCGCGGCCGTCATCGTCTTCCGTCCGGGCACAGCGGCGAATGTGTCGGCGCTTTCGCCCGGCGCAGCCGGCGCGCCGCCGGTGGCGGGATTCCCGAATGTCGCGCATCTCCGTCCGTTCAGCCCGGAAACCAATTTCATGTCGCTGCCCGGCTATCTCCGCTGGCTGATGCATGAGGCCTCCGGCACCTGGATTACCTACCAGGAAGCGGAGCGCGTCGTCAAGGAACAGCAGGCCGGCACGACCCGATAACCCCACCCCAGCCGTACGATCCCCCCCCACACCCTAGAAGAATTCTCTCCTCGCAGCTCCATCCGCCGGACCCAGTGTTCACTGTGGCTGAGCGTTCATAGTGGGCGCCAGAACCAGCCTCTAACTCGGTCCGGACCGAGTTGAGATTATCGTCGCCGAGAGACTGATGGTGGTGTCCCGATGCTGGTGATTGCGACGGCCAAAACAGAACTCGCGGCCGAAGTAGAGCTCGGCCTCATATCCATTGTGAGCGCGGCATCGGAGCTGGATGTTCTCGACCGTCGCTTCTCCACCCGCAGCGTGGGGTACGACGTGATGGAACTCGAGGAACGCCCGCGCTGTACATCGGTTCCCATTTTGTGCAGTGAAAGCGCATTGACCGCCGTCGCGCGCCCACACCGTCCGCCTGACCTCGGCCGGAATGTGACGTGAGCGTGGGATTTTGTCGCGGCTGCCACCCGGGCGATCCGTAACGCTCTCGCGCGAGAGGTCCGCGTCGTTCTCCTGCGGGCCATCTGTGACGCTCTCGCGCGGGCGTTCCGTGGCGGCGAACTTCTGCTTCGCGAGGTTCCTGAGAAGCGCCGTTAGTGCCCGATCGATGATCTCCCCAACGTCCCCGTCCGGGATTTGGTGACGCAACAGATCCTGGGCTTGCAGCAGCTTCGCATGCGTTTCTGCACTCGCCGTGAATTGCACTCTGTAGCACTGTGGTGCGAGCGGAGCAATGACCGTCGGACGTGCCGGTGTCGCCCGTCTCATTGGGGACAACGAAGGCAATTCATCGTCGGAATCGATCCGCAGCGAACCACCCGATTCCGTGGCCGATGCCGGAGTCCGGTTTGGCGCCGGGAGCCTGCGGATCAGTGAGGGCACCGAGGGTCGTGGTCGCAGCCTTGCCACGAGTTCTTCAACCTGCCGCTTCCGCTGATGTTTGGCCGCTGCGAGGAGATCGACGTGATTCTCTAACGTGAGGTGCGGCGCAAGCAACGTTATCGTCGTGAGGTTCACCGACCCATCGCCGAGCAACTCCAGGATGATCGGGTACTTCCGCGCAGCCCGAGCGGCCTCGATCCGCCCATAGGCGGCATGCTCGGAAAGCTGAAGTACCTGCAGGCAGTAAGTGAACATCGAGGAACAGCCTTCAGCCAGATACAGGCCTCGCTCATCCAGGATGGCGAGATGGGCGATGAGAACTACCGTCGCCTCGCGCTCCCGCTGGGCCAGGAGCTTCACTCGGGCCACGAGTTCAAGATCGGCGAGCTGACCAACCAGAAAGAGATCGTCTGTGTTCATGGCCTATGTATAACACGAGGATTTTGCAGCCCACGGAAACGCGTCCAGGGCGAGGCGAATCGCCCGATGCTTTCGGCGCACTATTCTTCGTCTAGATGCGGTTCTCAGACAATCCTGGCCTGTGTGATAGCCGTTTGGGAATAATGCCCTGCGCATTGCGCATGACCTTTGGTAAACCTGTCAATAACTCGTTTGAGTCATCCTCTGCATTCGAACGCAACTCGGTCTGGACCGAGTTGAGAAAGGACGAAACACCCTGGGCACCAGAATTGGAACGCCTGCAGATACGTCGAACTGGGTCTGAACCCGAGTTGTGAGGAGTGGCGAACTCGGTCTGGACCGAGTTAACGAACCATCTCGCAGCAAATTGAAAGCGGGTCCGAGCCTCAAGTGGACTCGAACCCGCCGGTGGAATCGTCGTGTATCGCCGCTACTTGACTCCTGTGATGATCTGATACAGCGGCATGTAGAACGACAGCACGATGAACCCAACCACGAAGCCGAGGAACACGATCAGCAACGGTTCGATGATCGACGTCAGCTGGGCGAGCGTAGTTTCCACTTCCGCGTCGTAGAAGTCCGCCACCTTCGTCAGCATCGAGTCCAGCGTGCCGGTCTCCTCGCCCACCGAGGTCATCTGCACCACCATCGGCGGGAACAGCCCGCTGGCCTGCATGGGCAGCGCGATGCTCTCGCCTTCCCGGATGCTGCTCCGCACGTTCTCAATGGCCCCGGCCACGACCTTGTTTTCGACCGCCTTGGCCACGACCTCAAGGGCCTGCATGATCGGCACGCCACTGGTGATCAGCGTCCCCAGGGTCCTGGTGAACCGCGAGATCGTCACCTTTCGCATGAGAGGACCGAAGATCGGGACGCGCAGCTTGAACTTGTCGAAGCCCAACCGACCGGACGGCGTGCGCACGTACATCCGAAGGGCGTAGAGCATCAGCCCCATCAAGCCGAAGATGATGTACCAGTACCCGGTGACGACTCTCGTGAACGTGATCAGCACCCTGGTGGGCAGGGGGAGCACGAGGTCCAGCCCCTCGAAGAACCCGATGAACTGGGGCAGGATGAAAAACACCAGAAACATGATTACGCCGATGGCGAAGATGAAGATGGCCGCAGGATAGGTCACGGCCGCCCGCACCTTCTGGCGCAGCGACAGATCCTTCTCGAAGAACACCGCGATGCGGTTGAGGACATCGTCCAGTACGCCGCCGACCTCGCCGGCGCGCACCATGTTGATCAGCAGGGCGCTGAAGGTCTCCGGGTGTTTCCCGAAGGCGTCCGAGAGCGTCATGCCTTCCTCGACGTCCTTGCGCACCTCGCCGACCAGCTGCCGCAGCTTTGCGGACTCGGTCTGCTGTTCGAGGATGGACAGCGTACGCACCATGGTGAGGCCGGCGTTGACCATCGTGGCGAACTGCCGGGCAAACACCGTGAGCTCGCGCAGCCCGACCCTGCGCAGCCGCTGCAGGCCCCGCCGCAGGTCGACCTTCGCCGCTTCCTTCTCCAGGCTGGTGACGTAGAACCCCATCTCCTGGAGCTTGCCGATGACCATGACCTCGGTCTCGGCCTCGATCGCGCCCGCGACGACGCGTCCCGAGGAGTCGCGCGCGCTGTACTTAAACGTCGCCATACCGCCTCACCTCATCCGGGGCTACTGGCCGCCCCGCTCGATCATCTTGCGGAGTTCGTCCGGGTAGATTGCCCGCGCCAGCGCGTTTTCCAGGCTGATCAGCCGCCGAGTATAGAGCGCAAACAGCGCCTGGTCCATGGTCTGCATGCCGTGCTGCGCCCCGGTCTGGATGGCGGTGTGGATCTGGTGTGTCTTGGCCTCGCGGATCAGGTTGCGGATGGCCGGGGTGGCGATCATGATCTCCACCGCCGGGACCCGCCCGACGTCTTCGATCGCCGGCCAGCGCTCGCGCTGCCCGTCTCCCGCCATTGAGGTCGAGGTGGGGCGCGCCGCGACCGCGGCCACCTGCCGGCGGGAGCCGCTGCGCTCCATGAACTGCATGTTGGGCAGCAGCTGCTGGCTGATCACCGCCTCCACCACCGCGGAGAGCTGCACGCGGATCTGCTGCTGCTGGTGCGGCGGGAAGACGTCAATGATACGGTCGACGGACTGCGCGGAGTTTGCCGTGTGCAGCGTCGCGAAGACCAGGTGGCCGGTCTCGGCAATCGTCAGCGCGGCGCCGATCGTCTCTAGGTCGCGCATCTCGCCCACCATGATCACGTTGGGGTCCTCGCGCAGCACGGCGCGCAGGGCGTTCGGAAACGCCTGCGTGTCAAACCCCAGCTCGCGCTGGTTGATCATGCTCTTCTTGTGATGGTGCACGTACTCGATGGGATCCTCGATGGTCACGATGTGCGCCCCGCGTTCCGTGTTGATGAAGTCGATCATCGAAGCCAGCGAGGTGGACTTTCCGTGCCCCGTGGGACCCGTGACGAGAATCAGGCCGCGGGGCAGCCGGCAGAGGTCTTTCAGCACCATCGGGATATTCAATTCCTCGATCGCCGGGATGTTCTCGGAAATGACGCGCGACGCGACGCCGACCGATCCGCGCTGGCGGTACAGGTTCACGCGGAAGCGGCCCAGCCCCGTCACGGCGTAGGAGAGGTCGAGCTCCCAGTTCTTCTCGAACTTTTGCTTCTGGAACGTGTTCAGCATGCTGTACCCGAGCTGGAACGTGTCCTCGGGCGTGAGCGCAGGGTAGTTCAGGCGCTGCAACTTGCCCCACACGCGGATTATTGGCGGGATACCAACGGTCAGATGCAGGTCGGAAGCCTTTGCCTGAACGGTTTCCCGCAGCAGGTCGTCAATATGCATAGGTCCCCCCTGGTGGGTCTGTGCACTACAATGCCCGGCGCGCCGCGGCGCTAGGCCTGGGGTGTCCCGCCTGCGGGCTTCCCGTCCCCGGTGCTTCCATCTCTGCCGTGACTGTCTGGCTCGCCGTTACCGCCATTGCCCTCGCTGCCGTTGGCCCGCTCGACGTGCACGACGCGCCATACCTCCGCCAGCGAGGTGTGACCCGCGGCGGCCTTCTCCAGCCCGTCGTCCACCAGCGTAGTCATGCCGGCCTGCGCTGCGGAGTCTTTGAGCGTGTGGTGCGGGGCGCGGTTGATGACCAGGTGCCGCAGGTCGTCGTCGATCTGCGCAATCTCGAAGATCGCCATCCGGCCGCGGTAGCCGGTGTAGTTGCAGAAATCGCATCCTTTGGCCAGGAAGTACGTGCCCTCAGGGGCGCCCGCGCCGTAGCGGGCCAACAGCTCCTCTCGGCTGTATGGATCCGGCTGCTTGCACTTGCTGCAGAGCACACGCACGAGCCGCTGCGCGGCGACACCCACCAGCGCCGAGGAGACGAGGTAGGGCTCGATCCCCATGTCCAGCAGGCGCGTGATCGCGCCGGGCGCGTCGTTGGTGTGCAGCGTGCTGAGCACCAGGTGGCCGGTGAGGGCGGCCTGGACGGCGATGCGGGCCGTGTCCAGGTCGCGCACTTCGCCCACCATGATGATGTCGGGGTCTTGACGGAGGAAGTGCCGCAGCGTCGAGGCGAACGTGACGCCTGCGCGGGCGTTGACCTGAACCTGGGTGATGCCCGCGATCTGGTACTCCACAGGATCTTCGATCGTGAGAATGTTGACCGCCTCGCTGGTCACTTCGTTCAGGATCGCGTACAGCGTGGTCGTCTTGCCGCTTCCGGTCGGTCCGGTGAGCAAGAAGATCCCCTGCGGCCGGTGGATGATCTGCCGCAGCCGGGTGATGTTTCGCCGTGAGATGCCCAGCTTGTCCAGATCGTAGATCGGCGCCGACTTGTCCAGCAGGCGCAGCACCGCCTTCTCGCCGTAAAAGGACGGGATGGTGGAGACCCGCACGTCGATGGCGCGGCCGTCCACACGCGTCTGGAAGGAGCCGTCCTGGGGCTGCCGGCGTTCCGCGATATCCATGTTGGCCATGATCTTGACGCGGGAGATGACGTTGGCGTGAATGTGCTCGGGCAGGGTGTGCTGCACCTTCAGCACGCCGTCGATGCGGTAGCGCACCCGGACGGCTTTGCCCTGCGGCTCCACGTGGATGTCGCTGGCGCGCTTGCGCACCGCCTCCTCGACCACGCGGTCCACCAGCCGGATGATCGGCTGCTCCTCCGCCATCCGCCGGAGCTGATCCAGTGAGACCTGGTGCTCAACGACCACCGGGCGCGGCAGATCTTTCAGGATCTCGGCATGCGGGTCGAGAACGGGGTACTGGTTCAGCGCATACTGAAAGTCGGCGACGGTGGTCACCACCACCCGGACGTCGTGGCCGGTGCGCCGGCGGATGTCATCGATGGCCACCACGTCGAGCGGGTCGACCATGGCCACGGTGAGCACGCCGTTCTCGCGGGAGACGGGGATGGCCTGCAGCCGGCTGGCTTCAGCCGATGGCACCAGGCGCAGTATGTCCTCGTGCAAGGGGACGGCCGTGAGGCGCACGAACTCGGCGCCGATCTGGCGGGAGATGGCCCGGGCGATGTGCTCGGGATCGACGACCCCCATGTCCAGCAACACCCGGCCCAGCCGCTCGCCGGTGGCCCGGTGGATGTCCATCGCGCGGTTCAGCTGGTCGGGGGTAATCAGCGAGTCCGCGAGGAGGATGTCCCCGAGATGACGGCGTCGCCCTGCACCATCGGGCGCAGGGCGGCGCGGCGATGCGGAATCGGGCATGGCACTCCGATCAGTTTTCCACGAAGACGACGCGCAGCAATTCGTCCACCGTGGTAATGCCTTCCAGGACCTTTAGGATACCATCTTCGCGTAAGGTCTTCATCCCTTCGGCGATGGCCTGGTCCCGGATTTGTATCGCGGACACGCCCTTGAGGATGAGCTCGCGGAGGCTGTCCGTGAGCACCATCAGCTCGAAGATGCCCGTCCGGCCCTTGTAGCCCGACCCCTTGCAGCGGTCGCAGCCCTTTCCCCGGTAGAACACGATCTCCTCGCCAGTATCAGGCTGCAGGCCGAGACGGTGCAGCGCCTCCACCGGCGGGATGTACGATTCCTTGCATTGCGCGCAGATCATGCGCGCCAGGCGCTGCGCCAGGACGCCGATCAACGAGGACGTGATGAGGAACGGCTCGATCCCCATGTCCATGAGGCGCGTGACCGCGCTGGGCGCGTCGTTGGTGTGGATGGTGGACAGCACGAGGTGGCCGGTCAGCGAC
>JAIBHM010000139.1 GCA_020028535.1 Armatimonadota bacterium
GCAATAACGTGATCGCCGCCTCGAACTCCGGCTGGATGACCTCCGTCGCTCCCGCCTCGAGCATTTCTCCGCGCTGCAGCGCGTGCGTCGAGCGGGCCAAGATCGGCACTTTTGGGTTGATCTTCCGCAGCCGCCGCACCGCGAGCCGTGCGCGCTCGTAGTCGGGCGTGGCGACAACGGCGAGCCGCGCTGTTCCCGCCCCGGCCATCCGCAGCACCGGTTCGCCGGACACGTCCCCGTATATAGCGGGGACCCCGCGCGCCCGGAGCGCTTCGATCACGGCGAAATCGAGATCGACAACGGTGTACGGAATGCGAAAGGTATCGAGCGCCTCTCCGATCGTCCCGCCCACTCGTCCGAACCCGCAGATCAAGACAGGGCTCGTTGGCGTACGCTGCTCGTTGCCTGCGGGATCCCGCACCGTTGGTTCCTCAATCCATCGGTGTGCCAGATCGGACAGGGCCGCCGTGATGAGGATGGAGATCATCGAAGCGGCGAGCAGGCCCTGGTAAATTGCGTCGTTGATGAGACCGATTCCGCGCGCGACCTGGGCCAGTACGAACGAAAACTCGCCCGTCTGGGCGAGATGCACGCTGACCAGCGCCGCGGTGGGCCACGGGTAACGAAAGGCCCGCAGCACCAGCAGCCGCAGCCCGAACTTCCCCGCGATGATCAACGCGAGCAGCGCGAGCAGCAGCGGAACGCCGCCGGCGAGATCGGTCGGACGGATCAACGTTCCCACAGACACGAAGAAGAGCGCTCCAAACACATCCCGCATCGGCAGCAGTCGGGCCAGAACCTCATGGGTGAACTCTGACTCGCTGATGATGAGCCCGCCGAGGAACGCCCCGAGCGCAAGCGACAGGCCGACGCTGCTCGACAGCGCCGCCGTACCGACCCCGATGGCCATGGCCACCAGGATCAACAGCTCGGTGCTGCCGCGCCGGGCGACCCGCGCCATGACGGACGGGATGATGCGGTTGGCGAGGTAGAAGAACGGAATCAGCACCAGGGCGGCGCGCGCAAGGGCGACACTCACGGAGCGCAACGGATTCGAGGCTTCGCCGCCCAGCACCGGCAGCAGCACGAACAGGCCCACGACGACGAGATCTTCCGTCAGGAGCATGCCGATACTCAATCGCGAGTGGGGGGAATGAGTTTCACCTCGCTCTGCCATCAGCTTCACGACCACCATCGTGCTCGCCACGGCCACGACCACGCCCACCGCCGCGGCCTGCGAGACAGGCCACCCCAATAATCCTCCCAGGGCAATCGCCAGGAGGATCGTCAATCCCATGACCAGGGGGGCGCCGAGAAGGACCGGCGGTCCCAGCCGCGTCATCTCGTGCAGCGAGAACTCGATACCGATACTGAACATGAGTAAGATGACGCCGATCTGCGCGAAGAGCTCGAACGTCGGGAGATCCTGTACTGCCGGGCCGGGCGTGAACGGGCTGATCAACAACCCACCGATGATATAGCCGACGAAGAGCGGCTGCCGCAGCCACTGCGCGAGCGCGCCGCCGGCCAGCGCAGCAATGAACACCAGAGCGATGTCCTGGAAGAACGTCGTCTCGGCGCTCACCGGGCCGACTCCGCGCGCCGCTTGATGGCGCCCAGCCACATCCGCCGGATCAGCGCGCTTCCGGCGTGAACGATGCGCCAGTACCGAGCAAAGCGCTTCCGTGCGGTGGGATCCGTCGGGAGGATCCGTGTCTCTGTCCGAAGACGGGTCCTCCCCTTGTCCACCGGCTCTACCGAGAAGTTCATCGCTGCCTTTGCGTATCCCGGACTCGTGAAATCGACGAACTCCCGAGCCGATGCGAGCCTCACCGACGGACCGCCGCGCAGCGCCCAGAACGCCCCCACCGTGCCCAGCACAATCTCTTGCCCGGGCGCCTCCGCCAGCATGACGAAGCCGCCTTGCAGCGCCTGTTCGAGGAGCGGACGGCCGGGGGCAGGCCTGATCCCCGGACCCCGGCCCAGCAACCGGCTTGGCAGCGCGCGCAGCGCAAACAGGGCGCCCACCAGCATCATCTCCGCGGGTGTCACCGCCTTGATCGCCGCGAAGACTTGGGGCGGCTGCGCGCGGATCACCACCGAGTGCACTTCGTGGAATTGGAAGCGCGGCATCAACTCATCGAGCATCATTCGTTGCGAGTTATCTCACCACGGCCGGACGAGCCGGTGCGGCAGCCAGGGCCGTCTGCACAGCAACGAACTCGCCGATGTTATCCGGCGTGAGCAGGCCGACCAACCGCCCGGCGTGCAGCACCGGAAGAGTCCGGCACTCACTCTGCTGCATGCGTCCGAAGGCCACTTCGAGCACCTCGTGCGAATCGGCGGTCTCAAATTCGCGGCGCATGATCTCCTCAACCGCAGTCTCGGGTCCGCTCCGGGCCAGCGCCGACAGCAGGTCGCTGCGCAGCAACACCCCCACGACGCGATCGTCCCCGAGCACTGGGAAGTCCTGCTGCGTTCCGCTAAGGAGGTGGTCCACCGCGACCCGCAACGGATCTGTGACCGTGAGCGTGCGGAAGTCCGTGATCATCGCGCGGCTAACAGGGAGGCCCCCCAGCGCCGACCGTATCTGTGCCATGCTAGCCTCCTGTCCTGCACCGATCCAGACAAAGAACGCGATGAACAGCAAGAACGGGTTGCCGAGCAGACCAAGGAACCCGAAGACCAGCGCCATGCCCTGCCCCAACGACGCCGCGAGCTGCGTGGCGCGCGTATAGTCCAGCCGTGTCGCGAGCAACGCGCGCAGCACGCGCCCGCCGTCCATGGGGAAGGCCGGAAGCAGGTTGAACGCAACGATAAAGACGTTCACGGCCATCAGGCGCTCCAGAAACGGGCCCTGTGTGAGGGTGAGGCGGCTGAGTGGCTCCAGGGCGTTTGTGAGAGCGAGCCATCCATAGAGTCCGCCCGCGATTATCGCATTTACCGCCGGCCCCGCGAGGGCCACCCACAGCTCCTGCAGAGGCTCTTCAGGCATCCGTTCCAGGCGGGCCACGCCGCCGATCGGCAGCAGCGTGATGTCCCGCGTCTGGATCCCGTATCGCCGCGCCGTCAAGGCATGGCCCAGCTCGTGCAGGACGATGCACGCAAACAGAGCCAGAATGAACCCAACGCCGGCGATCACCGCGGCCGCGTTCCGGTCTCGGATCCAGTGCGATGCCGCGACCCAGGCGATGAGGATGACGAAGGTGGCGTGAACGTACAGCGCGATTCCCGCGATGCTGCCAAATCTCCAGGACCATTTCATAAGTCAGAGCCCTCCCGGTGGGGTCAGTTTGACAAGAAGGCGACTATTCCCCCGGATGAAGCCCTAGAGCAGGAACAGCGCGATGAAGTAACCTACCATGAGGACCAGCCCGAGCGGGACGCCATGCCGCGCCCAGGTGCGGCTGCGGATCTTGAGCTTGTTCGCGGCGATGATGTTGGGGATGTTGCCGGGGATGAGCATCCCGCCGCTGATCAGCAGACCCATCAACACCGCGCGCACCTGCTCCGACGTCATCTGCGGGCTGATCTCGGCCGCAGCCAGCGTGGCATTATCGAGGATCGCGGACACCATGTTGATCCAATACAGGATCCGCGCATCCAGGTGGATGACGAACCGGTCGATGACCGGCTTGAACCCTTCCCCCAGGAGCGTGAGCGCCATGACGAAGAGGTAGACACGGAACGTCCGGACGACCACGCCTCTGTAGGTTTCAACATGGACGTCCTCGGTCAGGCCCGCGCCACGGTAGCGGAGGGGCTGGAAGGCAATCCACACTCCGAGTACCACCACGCCCGGGATCACCCATGCTCCGAGGAGCCGCATGAGGAACCAGAAGTCCTGATTGAGCTTGGCAGCGGCGATCGTGGACAGCGGCTCTCCGATCGGGGTGAGCGCCGCGCCGAGTCCCAAAGCCATACAGGCAATGACGACCAGGCGGGATTCGTCTTCGTCCTGAAAACGCAGCGCGCTGATGATCTCGACGAGAACGAGGGAGGCGATGATGACCGTGATGGCGCTGCTGGCAAGAGCGAGCGCGGTGATCACCACGGCGACCACGAGGCGCATCGGCAGCACAGTCCGCAGGCGCACAAGGGCGTCTGCGATGAGGGCGCGGAACCATTTGAACAGCAGTCCCGAGCCAAACACCGCTACGGTGATCGGCACCGGGTGGGTGAGCGCGTCGCGGATCAGGTGGCTGTCCAGCACACGGGCGGCGACGGCCGAAAGCACCCCCATCGCGAAGAGGAAGGCTTCGAGGTTCTGCTCGACGCGATGAGAGACAAGCGGCAGAGTCAGGACGGCCAGCAGGATGGCGAGATTGGCGACGATGACGAAGTCCACAACGCGCACATTATACCGCAGCCCTGACCATCTCCAGGAGCCGTTCGCGTTCGCCGGGAATGCGCTCGCGCAGACGGACCGCCGCGATGACCGCGATCCACGGCTGCAGCTCCGGCCGGCTGAACGGAGCGCCCTGGAAGTAGCGGCGTAAATACGCGCTGCGGAACGCGCCGCGGAGTGCAGTCACCATCCACCACATGGGGCCCCCGTCCAGAGGACTCCCCATCGTCATCAGCACCTGAGAGCGCGCGACATCGGCCAGGCGCAGATATCCGCCGTGCGCCGGCGCGCCAAAAGCGGGGCGTCAACTCCCGACGAGCTCAACCTTGAGCGGCTCGACGGCATCCTCGGTCGCATAGTCGATTCGCGCTACGACGACATCCTCACCCTCTAAGATCTGCGGCAAGATAATGGGAAGGTCGGCCGGCGTGCGCATGGAGGCGATCTGGTCCGCGTCTACCCAGCGCAGGTCACCTTCTTCGGACGGCATGAGATTCGCCTCGGGGGCAGAGGCCAAGAACACGTAAATGATCCACAGATCCCCGGTAGCAGCAATC
>JAIBHM010000140.1 GCA_020028535.1 Armatimonadota bacterium
CGGCTGTCGAGATTTCCGGTCGGCTCGTCGGCGAGCAGAATCGCCGGACGGTTGGCCAGGGCCCGGGCGATGGCGACACGCTGCTGCTCACCGCCGGAGAGTTCAGGAGCCGTATGGTACATCCGGTGGCCGAGGCCGACGCGCTGCAGCGCCCCGAGGGCGCGCTCCCGCCGCTGCGAGGGCGGAAGACCCGCGTAGATCATCGGCATCTCCACATTCTTGAGGGCGCTCAGCCGGGGAAGCAGGTTGAACGTCTGGAAGACGAAGCCGATCTCGCGGTTCCGCACGTCGGCGAGATCGTCGTCGCTCATCCGGCTGACGTCGTGGCCATTGAGAATGTACGTCCCCGACGTCGGCCGGTCGAGGCAGCCGATCATGTTCATCAGCGTGGACTTCCCGGACCCGGACGGCCCCATGATCGCGACGAACTCGCCGCCGGCGACCTCCACGGTGATCCCGCGCAGCGCCGGGACCTCCACCTTCCCGAGGCGGTAAATCTTGGCGATGCCGGTGAGCTGGACGACCGCCGTCATTGCATCGCGCGGATACGCACCCGCACGCCGTCTCGCATCACCGCCGGATCGCCGATCGCGACCACGTCGCCCTCGCGGAGCCCCGACAGGACGTCGGCGTAGAGCTCGTTGCGCTCCCCGATGTTCACCTGACGGCGGTCCAGGACTCCCTTTGTGATCGCGAACACGTAGTTCACGCCGTTCTCACCGGGCTGCACCGCGTCCATCGGCAGGAGCAGCGCGTTGGGCAAACTGCTCAGGACGAGCCCGACGTCAACGCTGGTGCCCGACCGGAGCCCCGCGGGTTTGTCGAGATCGATCCGGACGCGCACGGTGCGAGTTCCCGCACGGATCTCCACCTGGCCGCCGATCCGCGTCACGTGGCCTGTAAACACCTGGTTCGGATATGCGTCCGCGGTGATCCGCGCGACCTGCCCGACGCGCACCACGTCCACGTCCGCCTCATCGACCTCGGCGGTGATCCATCCGCCCTCAGAGACGAGGGCGACGACCGGAATGTTCGGCGCGACCGGCGAGCCGGGGCTGAGGTAGACGCGGCTCACCACACCATCAAATGGCGCGGTCAGAAAAATGCGCTGGCCCCGTGCGCGCGAGGCTCGCGCTGCCGCCTCGGCCTGTCTGGCGTTCGCGCGGGCACTCGCGGCTACGGCTTCTGCCTGGCGGACGTTGGCCTGGGCACCACGGGCGGCGGCTTCGGCCTGACGCGCCTGCTGGACCGCTGTCTCAACGGCCTCCGGTCTCGCGCCGGCACGCACCGCTGCGTACTGCGCCACAGCCTGGTCGTACTGCGCCTCCGCAGCCCGAGCCTGTGCACGCGCGGCGTCGACCTGACTCTGCGCGACCGCACCCTGCTGAAACAACTGCTGCTGAATGGCGAGGTTCCGCCGCGCCTGCTCTCTCGCGCTGTCCGCGGCGGCGAGCGCCGCCTCGGCCTGACGCAACTCCTCGACGCGCGCACCGGACCGGACCTGCTGGAGATTCGCCAGCGCGGCCCTGTGCGCAGCATCGGCCTGGACGACCTGCTGCCGCGCAGTCTCAACAGCTGCCGTGGCGCGGACGGCTTCGCTGCGCGCGGCGTCTGCGGCGGCCGCGGCCTGTTCGGCCGTCGCCTGCATTTCGGTATTGTCGAGCGCGGCCAGAACCTGACCGCGGCGCACGAGTGCGCCCTCGCGCACGCGTACTTCAGCGATGCGGCCCGGGATCTCAAAGGGCAGCTCGACGGCACGGGTCTCGAAGATTCCTATCACCGGCAACATCACCTCGAGCGGCCCGCGCCGCACCCGCGCGGCGTCCACCTCAACGCCGCCCCGCATTGATCCGGCCAGCGCCATCCAGAGGACGACGATGACCGCGATCACGGCGAGCGCTACGATCGCGACCGTACGTGTGCGCACGTCCTTATGATACCGCCCAGGACGGTCCACAGACTACAGTCGGTCCATGCACAGATGTGATCCGAAAAGTTACTTTGGGGGTGGTTTACGGGGTTACGGGACGCGGGGAAAAAGTCAGGGCAGAATCAAGGACCGTGCAAGGCACACGCCGTAGCGGCCTGAGCTCGCGACTCCAACCGTCACGCACGGGAAGTCCCCGCACGGCCCAGGTGGGGTTGCTTCTTCGTGCAGCCCTTTCCTCCTGCGGCATGGACGCAAGGAGCGGCGAAAAGTTCTGCTGAAGTCGAAGAGATCATGCACATCGCCGTCGTCGGCGCCGGGGGCGTGGGAGGATACTACGGCGCGCTGCTTCAGCAATCGGGGCAGCGGGTGAGCTTTCTCGCCCGGGGCGCGCATCTGGAGGCGATGCGATCGCGCGGTCTACGGGTCGAGTCCACCGCCGCGGAGCCGGTGACGCTTCGGGTGACGGCCACTGATCACCCTGGCCAGATCGGCCGCGTGGACCTCGTGCTTTTCACAGTGAAAGCGTTTGACAGCGCGACGGCCGCGGCGCAGCTTCCTCCCCTCCTGGGCCCCGAGACGGGCGTCCTCACGCTGCAAAACGGCGTGGACAGCGTCGACGTGCTTGCCGAGCACGTGGGCCGGGCGCATGTGCTGGGAGGTCTCTGTCAGATCTTCTGCACCCTGGCTGCGCCCGGGTTCATCAAACACACCGGGGGATTGCGGCGGGTGGTGCTTGGCGAGCTGGACGGCCGCGTGACGCCGCGGGTGCAGTCTGCCCATGAGGCCTTCAAGGCGACCGGGGTGCCGGCTGAGCTATCCCCGCAGATCCTGGTGGACATGTGGGAGAAGTACATCTTTATCAACGCCCAGGGTGGCCTGACGGCGCTGACACGACTGCCGATCGGCGTGATCCGGGAGACATCCGAGACGTTTGAGATGTACCTGGACGTCGTCGACGAGGTGGCTGCGGTGGGACGAGCGCATGGCGTCGCGATTCCGGACGGCCAGCGTGAGCGGGTGAGGAAGGTCGCGCTCGCGCTCGATCCCGGCGCCTACTCTTCACTCCACAACGACGTCATCGCCGGCCGGCGCACCGAATTGGAGACACTCTTGGGAACCGTCGTCCGCCTCGGGCGGGCGCACGGCGTCCCGACACCCTCCTCGCGCGCGATCTACGCGGCCCTCAAGCCGCATGACAAACTCGCTTAGGGCCGTGTGGCCACGAAGATCGCATCTTCACTTTCGATCGAGAACGGCTCCCCACCCAATCCGCCGTAGACCGCGTCGAGCCGCAGTCCGGCCCGCTCGAAGAGGGCACGCATCTCCACAACCGTGTAGGCCCGGATGGAGTGCCACCATGAATCCCGGCGGCCATCCGGAAAGAAGGCGGTATTGGTCCAATTCAACCGGCCCTTGAGGTGATCGTACTCCCACTCCTCGACCTCCACGACGTCGCCGGTGTGATCCACCTGGTGCCGGTCGAAATAGCGGATCTCGAACTCGCGGTTCCAGGACTCCATCAGAAACCGGCCGCCGGGTCGGAGCGCGCCCGCGATCCCGTGGAGCATTGCGAGGTGTTCCTCGTCGGTCTCAAAGTAGCCGAATGAAAGAAACATGGTGATGGCGAGGTCGAATTCCCCCTCGAACGGCAGCCGGCGCGCGTCCACGACGCGGAAGTCCACCTTGGCCCCCGCCGCTTCCGCTTTCTCCCGGCCGCGGGCGATCTGCACCTCTGACGCATCGACGCCGGTCACGGAGAATCCACGCCGGGCGAACTCCAGGGCATGCCGGCCGTATCCACACGGGACGTCGAGCACGCGGGCCGGCGGCTTGAGGTCCAGCAGCCGGACGATGTCCCGGACCTGCTCGACCGCCTTCCGCGTGTCGGCCTCTTCGTAGAGCTCAAAGTAGATCGGTGAGTTGAAGAGTTTCTGCCACCATTCCATGGGGGGCGCCGGTGACTATGTCACGAAGGACGGCCGGTCGGCCAGCAGCGGGGCCTTGGGCTCGATCAATGAGCCGTCCGCGATCGACTCGACGTGCGATGCCTCGTCGAACCAGGACTTCGGGGGGACGTGTCCCCAGAACGTGGCGCGGCGCGGATCATTGATGCTCCAGCGGATGGGCGTCCAGTCGGGATCGGCAATGAGGTAGTCGCTGGCGTACAACTCAATGCGGTTGTGGTCGCCATCGCGCACATAGACGAACAGCGCGTTGCTGAGCCCGTGGCGGCCCGGTCCACGCTCGATCGCGTCCTGGTGCCCCGCGCCCGCCAGGATGTCGCAGGCGCGCAGCACGCTCGAGGCGTCGGGGACCCAGAATCCGGCGTGATGCACGCGCGGACCGATCCCGTTCATGAGCGCGATGTCGTGCACATTTTGCTTGCGGTGCAGCCACGCCGCCCACAGGCGCGCCGGCTGCTCGTCGGTCTCGGTGTACTCCGAGCACCAGAACCCCCACTCGCGTGTGTACCAGTCGTAGGCCTTCTGCACGTCGGGCACCTGCACGTTGACATGGTCGATGCGCATGACGTGCGGGCCGCGGTACAGGTCGAACCGCTGCAGGCGGCGCTCCACCTGGTCCATCCGATGGTAGAACTCGACGGGCAGGCCGGTCGGGTCCTGGACCCGCAGCGCCCTCCCCTGCCCTTCTTCGGCCCCGTCCTCCATCCAGCGTGTCCGGAGCCCCGCCTGTGCGGAACTGCGCTGCAGCCGGTCAAGGTCGTCCTCCGACGCCACGCGAAACGCGAAGTGCGACACACCGGGAGAGGCTGCCCTGCGCAGCACGAAGCTATGATGTTCCCGCTCCTCCAGCCCGCGCAGATACGCGCGGTCGCGGTCGTGCGAGGTCTCGACGAAGCCGAGCAGATCCACGTAGAACTCTCGGGCGCGGTCCAGTTGCGTCACGCGGTATTCGACATGGCCCAGCCGGAGGATCTGCGCGCCGCTCGCGCCGTTTCTGGAGACCACTCACCGTAATAGATCTGCACCGCTTTGTCTTTCCACATGTCGGGGGCGGGGGCGGCCTCGACGTCCGAAAGCCGCCGGTACCGCCCGGCGAAGAACACCAGGGGCTGCGCGGAGGCATCTCCTTCGTGGAGCGCGATCACCCGCCCGAGGACGATCCAGTGATCACCGGCTTCGATTGATCGCTCGGTGCGGCACCCGATCGTCGCCAGCGCACCAATCAGTCTGGGGCCGCCCTCCCACGGGGTGAAGCGAAATTCAGGCGGGGTCGCCATCTTCCAGGACCCGGCGAAATAGCGCGACAGCACCTCTTGATCGTGCGTGAGGATGTTGAGCGAGAACCCCCCGGCCTGCTCGATGAACGGATACATGCGGGCCTGCTTGCCCACGCAGGCGAGGACGAGCAGCGGGTCGAGCGAGACTGAGGTGACGGCATTGGCGGTCATGCCGTGCACGTCATCGGCGTGCTGCGCGGCCAGCACTGTGACGCCAGTGGCAAACAGACCCATCACCCGCCGGAACCGGTTAGGGTCGACAGCCAGGTCCGGCGTCATCCTTTGGACGCGGGCGTCGTCGCCGGCGCCTCCTCCGCTTCCGCTTCGCGCGCCAGGAACTCGCGCACGCGGTCGACGCACGGCTGCCGGTCGTACGACCCGAACGTCGCCATCTGCATCCGCACGGGATCCCCGAAGAAGAACCGCTCGTAAATCACCTGCCGGGTCCCGAAGGAGCTCAAGGCGACATCCCAGGCCAGCCGAAACAGGCGGATCCGCTCGGCCGCGGGCATGCGTGCCGCCTGGAAATACTTGTCGATCAGCGGCCGGAGCTCGCTGTCCAGGTCGGCTTTCGTCGGCCGCGCCATCATCCCGCTCGCCCCGAGCAATTGCAGGATCTCGATCATCCGCGGGTACATCCAGGTGAACATGTTGCGCGCCGCATCGAGCGGCGGCCAGGCCGGCGTCATCACGCCCCAGCGGTCAATCGCCGCGTCCGCCTCGCTGGCCCGGGCGAACGCCTTCATCGCCTCGAGGTAGTAAATGATCTCCGCGATCTTCCCCTGGACATGCTGGAATTGCTCGATGGCGATCGCGTCCACCATCAACGACGCCAGGCCGAGGATGAACTCGGTCTTGGCGATGTTCTTGGTGACCACCTGATGCGCCATGTGGGCCACGGCCCCCGTGGCGGAGAACGCTTTGTTGGCGCGCTCGACGTCGCCGCGCAGAAAGACGCGCTCCCAGGGCACGAGCACGTCGTCGAAGATCACGACGGCGTCCATCTCCTCGAACCGGCTGCTGAGCGGGTAATCGAACGCCGTGCCGGTGGGGTCAAAGGTCTCGCGGCAGAGAAACCGCAGCCCGGGCGTACCGCACGGGATGGCGAAGGCGAACGCGTAGGGGCGGTCCTCGTCTTGGCCCCGGAGCAGCGTGGAAGGAAAAACCATGATTTCATCCGAGATGGGCAGCGTCGCCAGCATACGCGCCCCCGTGATCACGATCCCCCGGTCGCTTTCGCGCACGACGCTCGCGGCCAGCTGGGGATCAGGCTGACCTGCGGGGCCAACGGATCGGTTGGCCTGCGGGTTGATCAAGGTATGGGTCAGGCACAGGTCCCGCTCGCGGACCAGGTCGTAGTACCGCCTGACGTTCTGCGCGAAGCGCGGGTCGTTCTCGCCGCAGTAGTCTGCGGCGGCTGCGAAGGCCATGACCGCGCGGTTCAGGTAATCCGGGGACCGGCCCAGCATCCCGCCCGAGTAGTCGCTCCAAATCTTCATCATGCGGCGGACGCGGACCAGGTCGTCGCGTGTGCGGGGGGGCAGAAACGAGAGACCGACGCGCTCCCCGCTGCTGGGGGAGACGTAGGTCATCTCATCTCGGCGGGCCGGATCGTGCTGCAGGTCGTAGAGCGCGGCGATGCTGCGGACAACGTTCTGGAACGCCGGGTGAGTAACGACGTCATCCACGCGCCCGCCGGCGATCCACACGTCGCGCGGCTGCTTGCGCAGTCCCTCGACGAACTGCTGGCCCGTTCTAGCGGGCATGGGGCTTCACCTCTCCTTACGCCTGTCCCATCTTCGGAATGTGATGCGTCCCCAACGCGACGTGCACCGTCTTGGT
>JAIBHM010000141.1 GCA_020028535.1 Armatimonadota bacterium
GCGGCCGTCCAGGTGCCGCGAGTAGTTCTCGATGCCCGGGCAGAAACCCACCTCACGCAGGAGCTCCATGTCGTACTTGCTGCGGAACTCGAGGCGCTGGGCTTCCAACAATTTGCCTTGTGACTTGAACCACTCGACGCGCTCCCGCAACTCCGCCTCGATCGTCCCCAGCGCCCGCTCGAGGCGCTCATCGGTCGTCACCCAGTGCTTGGCCGGCCAGATGGCAATCGCGGTCTTCTCTTCGAACACTTCGCCTGTGAGCGGATTCAGCTCCATGATGCGGTCCACTTCGTCGCCGAAGAGCTCGATGCGGACGGCGCGGTCCTCATAGGCGGGGTGCACTTCGATCACGTCGCCGCGCACCCGGAAGCGCCCGCGCGTGAAATCGATGTCGTTGCGCTCGTACTGGATGTCCACCAGCCGGCGCAGGACGTCTTCCCTGCTCCGGCGCTCGCCTTTGCGAACGAGGAGCATCACTTCCTTGTAATCCTCCGGCCGGCCCAGGCCATAAATGCACGAGACCGAGGCAACCACGATCACGTCCCGGCGTTCCATAAGCGCCTTCGTGGCGGCATGGCGGAGCCGGTCGATCTCGTCGTTGATGGACGCGTCCTTGGCGATATAGAGGTCGGTCTGGGGGACGTATGCCTCGGGCTGGTAGTAGTCGTAGTACGAGACGAAGTAGCGGACCGCGTTCTTCGGGAAGAATTCCCGGAACTCGCTGTAGAGCTGGGCGGCGAGGGTCTTGTTGTGCGCCAACACCAGCGTGGGCCGCTGCAGTTGCTCGATCACCCGGGCAGCGGTATAGGTCTTGCCCGATCCGGTGACTCCGAGCAGCGTGTGGTACTGATGACCCTGCTTCAGGCTTTCGGCGAGCTGGGCAATCGCGTCGGGCTGATCGCCACGCGGCTGCATGTCGGTGACCATTTCAAACTGCGGCACTGCTGGGAGCCCTCCTGCGGAAGCGCATAAAGGTAGTATACCATCGGGTCAAAAACGAGGTCTACTCATCCCCTTCAGGGCGAAAGTAGAGGTGTTCGGTGCGACTGCGAATGGCTATGCCGTCGCGATCTCGCTCCAGAGGATCCCGACCTGCCGGCGGGTTTCCTCGATCGTGCCCGTATTATCGATCACCCAATCCGCTTCTGCGGCCTTCTCGGCGACAGGCCGTTGGGCGGCGAGGCGATGCCCAGCCTCCTCCCGCGTCAGGTTGTCCCGCGCCATCAGCCGTTCGATCTGCTGTTCGGGAGTGGCCGCCACGACGATGACCCCGTCCAGGTCGAACGCCTCCGGGCCTGTGGTGTCCAGGAGCAGGGGGATATCGACGATCACCACGGCATCGGGCTGCTCGGCGGCTGCCTGCTCAACCTGCGACTGTATCCGCCTGCGGATCTCAGGGTGAGTCATGACGTTCAACCTGCGCCGTGCGGCCGGATCCTTGAAGACAATCGCGCCCAGGCGCCTGCGGTCGAGGCTGCCGTCCGGGAGCAGGACATCCTTCCCAAACGCCTCGACGATCTTCTTGTACACCCCGGTGCCGGGCTGGACGGCTTCGCGCGCAACCTTATCCGCCTCGATGATTACGGCCCCCAGATCGCGGAACATCCCGGCGACAAGACTGGATCCGGAGGCGATCCCTCCGGTGATCCCGATGACTTTCACAGAGGTGTCATGTCGCGCCAGGTGGGCCCGATCTTCAACTCGACGCGCAGCGGCACTTTGAGGGTGAACGCCGTTTCCATCACGCGCTTGACCTCCGGCGCCAGCGCCCGCAGCTCTTCCTCAGGCGCCTCGAAGAGCAGCTCGTCGTGGACCTGCAGCGTCATCAGCGAGCGCGGGAAACGCGGCAGCACGTGCCGGGAAATGTCCACCATCGCCTTCTTGATGATGTCCGCGCTCCCACCCTGGATCGGCGTGTTGATCGCCGTGCGCTCTGCGGCTTCGCGGATCGGCCGGTTGCGTGTGTGCACTTCCGGAATGTAGCGCCGGCGGTTCATGATGGTCGTGACGTATCCCTGCTCCCGGCATTGCGCCACGATGTCGAGCATGTACTGCCGCACCCGCGGGTACTTCACGTAGTACTGCTCGATGTAGGCTTTGGCTTCCGTTCTGCTGATCCCCAGCTGTGTGGCCAGCCCGAAGTCGCTCATCCCATAGGCCACTCCGAATACGATCACTTTCGCGCGGCGCCGCAACTCGGGCGTGACGTTGTCGCGGGAAACTCCAAAGACCTCAGCCGCCGTCACGGTGTGGACGTCATCGCCTCGTTCGAACGCGGCAAGCAGGCCGGGGTCGTCGGTCACGTGAGCCAGGACACGCAGGTCGATTTGCGAGTAGTCGGCTGCGAGCAGTTTTGCTCCCGGTCCCGCCACAATCGCCCGGCGGATCTTGCGCCCTTCCTCGGTGCGGATCGGGATATTTTGCAGATTCGGATCGGTTGTGATCACACGGCCTGTCGCCGCAACGGTCTGATTGAATGTCGTGTGCACGCGGCCGGTCTGCGGGTGGATCAGGCCGGGGAGGACATCGACGTAGGTGGTCTTGAGCTTGGTCAGCTCGCGGTGGGCGAGGATCTTCGCCACGATCTCGTGCTGTGATGCGAGCTGCTCGAGCACCTCGGCATCGGTTGAATACCCGGTCTTCGTCCGCTTGATGGTCGGCAGCTGGAGCTTCTCGAACAGGACAAACCCCAACTGCTTTGTCGAGCTGATATTGAACTCGGTGCCCGCCAGCCGGTAAATCTCCGCGGTCAGGTCGTCCAGCCGGCGATCCAGTTCGGCGGAGAGATCCTTCAAATAGCCGACGTCAACCGCCACCCCGGCCGCCTCCATCTCGGCCAGCACCGCCGCGAGCGGCATCTCGATCTGGGTGAAGAGATCATAGACCGCCTTCTCTTTCATCCGTTCCTCGAGGACCGGCCGGAGTCGCAGCAGCACGTCGGCGATTTCACACGCCTCGGCCACCTCGTCTCGACCCAGCCCGAGGCCGTTCTTCTCGAGACCGGCCTTCTGCGGCTCTTCCTGATCCTCGATCCGCAGACGCCACCCGAGAAACTCCCAGGCGGCCATACCCACGGTATGCGTCCGCCGCCCCGGGTTCATCAGGTACGAGGCGATGGCAACGTCGAAGTCGAGCCCTCGCGGCTCCACACCCAGGTGCCGGAGGCTCAGCAGGTCGGCTTTGACGTCTGCGCTTACCTTCAGCACGGGCGATTCGGCGAACGACTTCAATGCTTCGGAAGCGCCGTCGGAGAGCGTCGCGTAGAGAGCATCTCCAGGAGATGCGGAGAGCGCGAAGCCTTTCACGCCCGCGGTCAGGGGATGCCCCTCGCCCCGGGTAAGATACAACCCCAACTCCTTCGCCCCTCGGGCCGCGGAGGCCACTTCAGCCGGGCTTCCACCGCGGTACTGCCCTTCCGGCTTCGGCTCCTCGACAACTCCAACTCGATCGAGCAGACTTCTGAACTCTAACTCCTCAAACAGCTCCTGCAGCCGTTTGCGATCCGGCTGACGGCGGCGCAGATCCTCCCACGACCATTCGAGCGGCACATCGGTCACGATCGTGGCCAGGTGCTTGCTTTGGAGAATCTGCTCGGCGTGGCCCCGCAGCGCCTCCTGGAGTTTTGGCGCGACGCGGTCCAAATGGTCGAGCAGATCCTCGACGCTTCCGAACTGTGAGACGAGCTGGCTCGCTGTCTTTTCACCGACTCCCGGCACCCCCGGGATGTTGTCGGTAGTGTCGCCCTTCAGCCCTTTATAGTCGGGCAACTTGGGAGGCTCGAATCCGAAGCGCTGCTTCACCTTGCCCAGGTCGTACACCGTGGTCTCGCTGATGCCCCGGCTCGTCACCATCACCCGGATGTTGGGTCCCACCAGCTGCAGCACGTCCAGGTCTCCCGTCACGATCAAGACGTCGAAGCCTTCTGCCGCCGCCTTGCGCGCCATGGTCCCGAGGATGTCATCGGCCTCGTAGCCTTCCACCTCATAGATGGGGATGGCCAGCGCCTCCAGGATCTCCTTTGAGGCTTTGATCTGCGGCCGCAGGTCGTCGGGCATCCGCTGCCTGGTGGCCTTGTACTCGCGATACGCCGTGTGACGGAAGGTTGGGGCAGCCTTGTCGAAGGCCGCGGCCGCATACTGCGGCTGCTCTTCGTCGAGGATCTTCAGGAGCATGTTGGTGAAACCGTAGACCGCGTTTGTCGGCCTGCCGCCGGTCGTTGTGAAGTACGGCAGCGCGAAGAAGGCCCGGTAGACCAGGCCATTCGCATCGATGAGGACCAGCTTACGGTCGGAGGAGTTTCGAGAAGACATCTATTCTATTGTAGTTCCTGCATGCAATTCGCGCGACCTTGCTGCTATATCCTCACCGGAAGCGCGCGCAAGCGAATGGCCGCACGCCATCCCGGCACGGCGCGTTGACGGCCCTTCCTACCCCTTCTATACTTTCTCTGCAGATTGCCGGGGTGGCGGAACTGGCTGACGCGCGGGACTCAAAATCCCGTGGGCCGAAAGGTCCGTGTGGGTTCGACTCCCACCCCCGGCACCAGTGGTCCAATCTCCGTGGTGGCGAGCGCAGGGACTTGACAGCCAAGTCCACTGCTCGCCTTGATGCAACGTTTGCTGCGCTTGCCGATCCCACGCGCCGGGCGATCCTCGGACGGCTCGCGTCAGGTGAGGCGTCGGTGATGGAGCTGGCGAAACCGTTTGCGATGAGCCAGGCTGCGATCTCCAAGCACCTTAAGGTCCTGGAGCGCGCCGCCCTGATTTCACGCGGTCGGGACGCGCAGCGACGGCCGCGCCGGCTCGAGGCCAAGCCGCTCGCAGAGGCCACCGAATGGCTGGAGCGTTACCGGCAGCACTGGGAGGGCAACTTCCAGCGCCTCGATGCCCTACTCGACGAACTGAAGATTCGGGAGAAGAAACGTAGACGGACGAAGCGATAAGGAGGCCGCCGATGAAGAGTACGGGAACGTTGAAGGTCACTACGCCCAGCGAGCGAGAAATCGCAATGACGCGAGTCTTCGAGGCTCCACGCCACCTGGTTTTCGACGCCTTGACCAAACCCGAGCTGCTCAAGCGTTGGTTCTTCGGCCCGCCCGGCTGGCCGCTCGCGGTCTGCGAGGTCGATCTGAAGGTGGGTGGCGCCTATCGCTACGTATGGCGCGGCCCCGACGGAACCGACATGGGGATGCGCGGTGTCTATCGCGAGATCGTTCGGCCCGAGCGGCTCGTGGCCACAGAGTCGTTCGACGAGTCCCGGTACCCAGGGGAGGCACTGGGAACGATGGTCCTTGTCGAGCAGGGCGGCAGGACCACGCTCACGAGCACGGTGCTCTACGAGTCGCGCGAGGCCCGCGACGTTGCCCTCAAGTCCGGCATGGTATCGGTCTTGATGCCGTTAACGCAGCAGGGCGTGGCTGCGGGCTACGATAGGCTTGCTGAGTTGTTGGCGTCGCTGGGCCGGGGAGATTCCTGAACGCCTCGGGGCCGCTTCGTAGCACGGCTTGGTATGCATCCCCGTCGGCTGTGGCGAAGCACAGGCGCGGTGCTCCTGGGGTTTTTCGCGGTCGTTGTTCTTTCGCTCGGCACCGACCAGGTGCTGCATGTGCTCAAGGTCTATCCGCCTTGGGGCCAACCGATGCACGACCCGGGCTTGAATCTTCTGGCACTGGCCTACCGGATCGTCTACACCGTCGTGGGAGGCTACGTCACCGCAAGGTTCGCTCCTTACAATCCGATGCGTCACGCCCTGGCCTTGGGGATTGTCGGGCTCGTAGTGGGCGCGGCCGGTGCGATCGCGACGATCCCCATGGGTTTAGGCCCGAGCTGGTACCCGATCGCGCTCGTGGTCATTGCCTTGCCCTTGACCTTGCTTGGTGGAACTCTTCACCGCAGAAGGCAGGCTAACTAGGTCCGGACCGAGTTAAGGGAACATAAGGGAATGCTTAGTCGCTCCCTTATGTTCCCTTATGTTCCCTTATGTTCCTTTATCGTCCCTCCTAGGGTATCATAAGGGACTGTATGGAAGACTTTCTCACGGCTTCCCAAGCAGCCAAGCTATTGCAGCTTCATGTAAAGCGCGTGCAAGCATTGGCTCGAGCCGGCAACCTTCCCGCCGTCCGAGTGGGGCGGAAATGGCTTTTCCGTCGCAGTCAACTTGAGGGACACTTGGGACGGGAGAGTCACAAGGGCCCAGGCCGGCGAGCGGACGGCAGGAGAGCGGATGTGGAGATCAGCGGACGCAATCAGTTCAGAGGCAAAGTTGCTGGCGTAGCGTTTGGCGGGGTGATGGCTGAAGTGCGTGTGATGGTCGACGGAAATGAGATCGCCGCGATCATTACGCGATCGTCTGTCGAGCGCCTCGGCATCAAGGTGGGCGATGAAGTGGTCGCTATCGTCAAGGCGACCGACGTGATGATCGGCAAGCCCTGAGGAAACGTCATGAGAACCCGACACGTCCTGCTCCTCATTGCGATTCTGCTATTCTCGCCTGGCGCCGTTGCCCCCGCATACATCCAAGCACAGGGCACTCCGGTGCTGTACGTGGCTGCCGCCTCTGACCTTCGATTTGCTCTGACAGAGATCACAGGGACGGTCGAACAAACCCACTCCGTGCGCGTGATCATCACCTTTGGATCCTCGGGTCAGCTGGCGGCACAGATCGAGCAGGGTGCCCCATTCGATGTCTTCTTCTCGGCAAACGAGGCGTTCGTGAGCGCCCTTGCCGGGAAAGGGTACCTGGATCCGACATCAACCGTCGTGTACGCGATCGGCCGTATCGTCGTGTGGGTACGGCGGGACTCGCCGGTGAACGTCCGCACCGGATTACATGCGCTCGTTGACCCCCGGATCCGCTTTGTCGCGATCGCGAACCCGCAGCATGCGCCGTATGGCATGGCTGCCGTCGACGCACTCCGGCGCACCGGCCTCTATGAACGGGTCCGCGGCAAGCTCGTGTTGGGTGAGAACATCTCCCAGACCCTACAGTTTGCGCAGACCGGCAACGCGGACGCGGCCATTGTCGCTCTGTCGCTGGCGGTCGCGCCTCCCGTGCACCCCACCGGGCGGTTCATTCTGATCCCCGCGAGCCTTCACGATCCCATCCGTCAGGGCGCAGGGATCGTGGCGCGAACGGCCCATCCACAGCTCGCGCGTGCCCTCCTGGCTGCCGTGCTCTCGGATGAAGGCCAGAACACGCTGCGTCGCTACGGCTTCGCGATTCCCCGCGTGCCGTGAATAGGTCACCGGCGTGAGCGTGGGTCTGGACTGGTCGCCGCTTTGGCTCTCGATGCGCGTGGCGGGCCTGGCCACGGTAGGTGCGGCGGTCGTGGGCACGATCGTCGCGTATGCCCTGGCAGAGGGGCGCTGGAGAGGCCGCGACGTGGTGGAGTCGATCACCACGCTGCCGTTGATCCTCCCGCCCACGGTACTGGGGTACTATCTCCTGGTTGCGCTGGGCCGGCAAAGTGCGCTCGGTGCATTTTTCGAGCGAGTCACCGGAGTACCGCTCGTCTTCACCTGGCAGGGTGCGGTCGTTGCGGCCGGCGTCGCAGCTTTCCCGTACATCGTACGCACCGGCAGGGCCGCATTTGAGCAGGTGGACACTTCTGCGGTTGAAGCCGCGCGGATCGATGGCGCGGGAAGGGCACAGCAGTTCTTATTCGTCCTCTTGCCGCTGGCGCGCCGGGGGATTGCCGCGGGGGTCGCCCTCGCCTTTGCGCGGGCGCTGGGAGAGTTCGGCGCCACGTTGATGGTTGCAGGGAACATCCCGGGGCGGACGCAGACAATGCCGCTGGCGATCTACGATGCGGTCCAGGCCGGCGCGTGGGATGCGGCACGGGTGATGGTGACGATCTTGACCGTCCTCGCCCTCGCGGTGTTGTTGATCGCGGGCCGGCTGGGCGGGAAAGTCTAGAGGGGGAGCGAGCGATGTCGCTTTCGGACGTCATCAGAACAAATTTTCTGAGATCTATCGGCCTCTACCAAGAGCTGGTCGCGGAACTCCCTGAGGCAGCCCTGGCGATGAAGCTCCCGGGTATTCCTTCCAACTCCATCGGGCATCAACTCTGGTGCGTCGTGGGCGCCAGAGAGAGTTTTAGTCGCGCCATCCGAGCGGGAGCGTGGTCGGGCTTCTCCTGCTCGCTGACGTCCGAGCGGTCGCGGGAAAGGGCGGCCGTTCAGCGCGCCCTCTCCAGTTCGGCAGACGCGCTCCTCGGTGTCCTTTCAGACCTGGAGTCATACAACGATGACAGGAATCGCTTCGTTGCAGATCTCCTCGAGCACGAAGCGGCCCACCACGGTCAACTCATTCGATACTTGTACGGACTCAAGCTACCGATCCCCGGAGGATGGAAAGCGAAGTATGCGTTGGATTAGGCAGGCTGAAAGATGCCGAGGTAATGCCGCATGAACGCCCGCAGCGGGCCGGGATGGGCGAGAAACGCCGCGGCGGCGCCGGTCAGTCGCAGCGGCATCGCCAGTAATGCGATGTTCCCCCAGGTGAGCGCGCGGAACTTCCGGCGGGCGGCGTCCGCAAACTCGCGATAGCCGCGAGCGGCCTCCTCGAATGACCGGCGTCCCGCGAGCACGTCCGCCAGCAGTTCACCGCACTTGAATCCGCCGAGCACCGCTGTCCGGATCCCTTCTCCGGTCAGCGGCAGGCACTGACCGGAGGCGTCGCCGACGATTAAGACGTCATCCACGACCGCCTCTCGTAGGCCGGATGCCAGGTAGCCGCCGTGAATCTCCCCGGGATGTAAGCGAAAGCGTGAGAGAAAGCGCACAAGGCCATCGCCGAGCCGTGTTCTCCCGAGATAACTGAGCACGCCGAAGCGGACTGTCTCGCCGCAGGGGAATGCCCAGGCATAGCCGTCTCGCACTTCAGGGAGAAAGTAGAAGTGCAGCCCGGATGGCCACTCGGCCGGGAGTTCCGTCTCAATCCCGAAGGCCATCCAGCGGCGGTTCACGTATCGGCTGCCCGGGCCGCCCACCAGGGCCGCTCTCCAGCCCGAGGCATCGAGAAGAAAGCGGCCTTCCACGTCCCCGGTCCCGGTCAGCACGCGCGTCCCTTCACGACGGACCACGGTCGCCTGCCGGAACTCGGCCGGGGTTCGGGCAAACGCGTCCTGGCAGAACCGCTTGTAGTCGAAGGTGCAGAAGGGCTCAGGCAGCGGCCAGGTTGCCTCGCGGCCCGGCGTGTGCATCACGAGCGCATCGTGCACCTGCTGGACCGAGGCCTCCCCGCCCATCGCGCGCACAGTCGAAAGCGGCGCGCCGCATGCTGAAGTCTGGCCTTCGCCGAGCGGATCTTTGTCCAGCAGCAGCCGCTGTGCGGCGGCAATCCCGGCGAAGCTGGCGCCGGCGATGACGACGTCGTGCGGGGGCATGGTCATCGAGGGGGATTGCTCCTACTCAGTCGGCTTCGCGAAGTCGAACGTCATCGTGCCCTTGTAGGCGGGGACGATGATACCCTCGCGGCGGGCGATCGTAATCGTCAGGCCGAGCGCGCGGAGCCCTTCAATGAGCCCGCCCCGGATATTCAGCGCGCCTTCGAGCGTTCCGGGATCGCCGATGGCGACGATGTCGAACGGACCGCTGAGCCGCTGCAGGTTGACCACCACCGTGCCGCCGACCTGGCTGAGTCCCGTCATGGCCGTGAGACGCTGCCCGTTGACCGCGATGGCCTCGGCGCCGGCCGCCCACAGTTCGTTCACCACCGCCACGATGTCCTGGTAGCTCACGGTGACGG
>JAIBHM010000142.1 GCA_020028535.1 Armatimonadota bacterium
CGCTTGATCCAGATACGGGGACCGCCCAGGAACTCGGTGAGACGGGGGGCGTCCTCGAGCGGTGTCGGCAGGTTCGCGAGCTTGATGCGCGGCAGATTCCCGATCTGCATGACACTCGTATCCTCAGCGCGTATCCGCCGGTTCTCCGTAACCTTCGCGCTCATGGCGCAGCGCATCGAGGGCCTCGTCCATGGTCACGGCGCGAAACCGGATCTGTGTTCCCGGCCGCGCCTGGGCCACAAACCGCACGTCCGCACTGATCACCGCGGCCGCCTTCGGATACCCGCCGGTGGTCGGCCCATCCGGCATGATAACGATGGGCTCGCCGCCCGACGGCACCTGGACCGCTCCAGGGAGCACTCCGTCTGAAAGGAAGCCCCCCGTCGAGCGATGGGCCAGGGCCCGACCCAAAAGACGCGAGCCTGCTCGATCGCTGTGCAGGGAAATCCGGTACACCTCTTTCAGGAAGGCGGCGCGCGCCTCCTCTGTCAGCCACTCGTCCTGCGGTCCCGGGATGACTCGCACGGTCACTTCTTCGCGCGGTAACGGGGCCCTCTCCCCTGCAAATGTGCGGCCGCGGCCACGCGATGCCCCGGCGGTCCCCAGCACGTCGCCGGCGCGAAGGCGGCGCCCCGCGCTGCCTCCGAGCATCCCGGGGACAAAGGTGGACGCACTGCCCAGGACACGCCTGGCCTCGAAACTTCCTGCAACAGCCAGGTATCCCCATACGCCGGCGCGCGGCGCCCCAAACTCGATCACCTGACCCGGCCGGAGCGCCACGGCGGCGTTGCGCTCGAGTGGTCTCCCGTCCACGCTCGCCGAGAGGTCTGCGCCCGAGACCGCGACGGTGATGTGGTCGAGAACGCGGAGCACCGGACCGGGAGCCGTGAACTCCAGCACGGGCGCGTCGAATGCGTTGCCCACCGCCCCGTTCGCAATCCCAAGAGCGAGCGGATCCATCGCGCCTGCCGGAGGGATTCCGAGCGAGCGGTATCCGGAGCGGCCTCGATCCTGGATCGTCGTGAACAGCCCGGGGGTGCGCACTTCCAGGACGGCATGATCCGGGACGCGCAGCGGCCGGGCCTGAGGCGCCTCCTGGAATTGTGCCCCCGGGACGGGGACAAATTGCACACGGTCGCCAGGACGGAGGAGCACTGGATCCGGCGCGAACGCATCGTAGATCGGCAGCGGTGTTCTGCCGATGAGTCGCCAGCCACCCGGCGACGATAGTGGGTAGATCCCGGTCATCGCATCGGCAAGACCGATCGAGCCGGGAGGCACGCGCAGCCGGGGCGAAGGCAGGCGCGGCGTGCGCAGCGCCTCGGGCAGGATTCCGAGATACGGATATCCGGGCGTGAACCCGAGCATGTAGACCGTGTACTGGACCTCGCTGTGCGCGCGCACGATCTGATCACGTGTCAGGCCGCGCTCGGCAGCAACTTCCTCCAGGTCGGGTCCCGCGCTGCCGCCGTAGACGACCGGCACCTCAATGACGCGCGGCGCGGCTCCCGATTCCGCCGGAAGCACGGCCGCGTGGCGTTCCACACTCTCGGCGACCATGGTCATGTCCGTGGAGAGCGGGTCGAAGATCACGAGCACCGAGCGCAGGGTCGGCACGGCCTCCTCGACCCCGGGCAAACCCCGCAGCCTGCCTGCCAGGACGCGCACCCGCGCGTTGATCTCGGGGGCAAGGACGTCGCCGAGTTCCACAATCAGGCCTCGATCTCCGAGCGGGAGGATACGCACAGCGGCCGGATCGATCACGCGTGCCCGGCGGCGCGGGGATAGGAGCCGAGGACACGGACGAACGTGCAGACCGAGCGCAGATCCAGGAGGGCCGCGCCGGCGTCGGGGTCCTCCTGGTGCCCCTCGAAGTCGACGTAGAACACGTACTCCCACGGCACCTCGCGGCGTGGGCGGGATTCCAGCTTCGTCAAGTTGAGTGAACGCGCGGCAAAGGCGCCCAGCGCCCGGTGCAGCGCGCCCGGGATGTTCTGTGTCGTGAACACGATCGAGGTTTTCGAGGCCGCGGTGCGCGGCGCCGGCGTACGCGAGAGACTGAGAAACCTGGTGTAGTTGTTGGGGTTCGTCTCAATGCCTTCGGCGAGGATCTCCAGGCCGTAGATGCGCGCCGCCTGGCGTCCGGCGATGGCCCCCACCCCGCGGAGGCGCTGCTCGGCCACGATCTTGGCGCTCCCCGCCGTGTCGTACATCGCGAACGGCTCAAGCCCCCGGGCGCGGACGAACTCCTCAGTCTGCGCCAGTGCCTGGGGGTGGGAGTACACACGCCGCAGATCTTCCACAGACTGGCCGGGCAACGCGAGCAGGCAGTGCCGGATGCGCAGGTTCAGCTCGCCGGTGATGTAGAGGGTGTGCGTGAGGAGAAGGTCGTAGGTCTCGTTGATCGATCCCGCCTGCGAGTTCTCGACCGGCACGACACCCGCCTCCGCCTCGCCCGCGGCCACCGACTCGAACACCTGCCGCAACGACGCGCACGGGATGACCTCTGACCGGTCAAGCAGGGTGACGGCCGCCTCTTCGCTGTACGCTCCTCGCTCGCCCTGAAACGCTACACGCATCATCTGCGAAGAAACCTACCGAGCCCTACCGCGGAGGTAGACGCGCGGCACGCGCAGCCCTACCCCGCACACCACTTCGTACGAGATCGTGTGCGCCCACTCCGCCACCGCGTCGACGGAGACCCCTCGGCCGAACAGCTCCACCGTATCGCCGGGGTGCACCGGACTGTCGCCGGCGTCGACCATGAGATGATCCATGCACACCCGCCCTGCCACATGCACGCGCGTCCCGCTGACGATGACTTCCCCGTTCGTCCCCGCCAGCCTGGGGTAGCCGTCGGCATAGCCACAGGCGATCGTGGCGATGGTCGTTGGCCGCAGCACGCGATAGGTCGCGCCGTAGCTCACCGCCGTGCCCGGATTCGCCCGGACCGTGCGCACCACGCGGCTCAAAAGACGCATGGCGGGAATGAGGGTCACCTGGCTCGTGAACTGGCGGTCCGGGTACAGTCCGTACATTGCGAGCCCGACGCGCACGAGATCGTAGCGGCTCCGTGGGTGTCCCAGCGCGGCAGCACTGTTCGCAGCGTGGACGATCACCTCTGGGAACCGCGCGCGGACCTGGGGAAGCACAGCGTCGAATCGGTTCAGTTGATCGCGCGTGAAGGAATGATCGGGTTCCTCGGCGCTGGCGAGGTGCGTGTAGACACCTTCGAGGCGCAGGCCGGCCCCAGCGACGCGGTTCAGCACTGAGGGAACTTCGTCGACCGTCACTCCCAGTCGCGTCATCCCCGTATCGATCTTGAGGTGGAGCCGGACCCGCCGGCGCACTCTGGCAAACGCTGGCAGGGCATCGGACGACGCGATCGTCAACCCGAGGTCATGCCGCACTGCGTCGGCGACGTCTGCGGCCGCCACGGACCCCAGCACGAGCACCGGGGCGCGGATCCCCGCGCGCCGCAGTTTCAGACCCTCCTCCAGCGTGGCGACGCCGAGCCAGTCCGCGCCGGCTTCGACCGCTTGACGCGCCACCCGCACGGCCCCGTGGCCGTACCCGTCGGCCTTGACGACCGCCATGACGCGCGTACCCGGGCCGACCTGCGCGCGCACCGCGTGCAGGTTTGCGGTGATGGCGTCGAGATCCACTTCGGCCCACGTCCGCCGGGTCGCCCGGGCCGGCACTTCGCGGCTCTTGCCCCTCGCGGGTCGATCTTGCACTCGATCGCGGCGCCGCGCTGGACGTCGCCGCGGCTGTGACGCCGTCCGTTTCATCCTTTCAGCGCTCCGGCGAGCAGGCCGCGGAGGAAGTACCGCCCGAGGAAGATGAAGACGAGCAGGGGCGGGAGCGCCGCCAAGAGCGCCCCGGCCATCTGGACGTTCCACTCCACGATCTGGCTGCCGGCGAGGTTCTGCAGCGCCACCTGCACCGGCTGTCGCGCTGGATTGCTCGTGATGACCACCGCGAAGAGGAACTCGTTCCAGACCTGCGTGACCTGCCAGATCATCACCACGACGAACCCCGGCATCGACAGGGGGAGGATCACGTTGCGGTAGATGCCGAGCAGCCCCGCGCCGTCGATGCGGGCCGCGTCCACCACTTCGGTCGGCACCGTCGCGTAGTAGTTGCGGAAGATCAGCGTCGTGATGGGGATGCCGTAGATGACATGCACCAGGGCGAGGCCGCCGATACTCCCGTACAGGCGAATGTCGAGTGCGCGGCCGAGCCACTGGAGGAACTGCACCAGCGGGATGAGCACGCTCTGATAGGGGATGAACATCCCGAACAGCAGCAGCGGAAACACAAAATCGGCGCCCGTAAACTTCCACTTCGAGAGGATATAGCCGTTGATCGACCCAAGTGCCGCGGCGCAGAGCGTCGCGGGAATCACTAGGAGGAGGCTATTGCGAAAGTTCGGCGCAAGCCGATTGTAGGCTTTCGCAAAGCTCGCAAGGCTGAACTGCGACGGCGGCTCCCACATCCGGCTGAGGCTCACCTCCTGGAACGACTTCAACCCGTTATTGACGAGCACGTAGACCGGCAGCAGATAGAATAGCGCCAGCGCGATGAGCAGCGCGTACATCAGCAGCCGGGCCGGACGCACTCGCATCAGCCCTCACGCTCCGCCCGCGTGCTCCACACCAGGTATGGGATCACGACGACCGCCACCATGAGCAGCATGACCAGCGCGATCGCTGCTCCTTCCGCAAACCGGTTCCCCCGGAACGTCGTCTCGAACATGAAGATGCCCGGGACGTCCGTGGAAAACGCGGGACCGCTGCCCGTCATGGCAAAAACCAGGTCGAAGATCTTCAGCGAGATGTGGCCGAGCACGATCACCGCGCTGAGCGTGATTGGATTCAGCA
>JAIBHM010000143.1 GCA_020028535.1 Armatimonadota bacterium
ACCCAGCGCAGGTCACCTTCTTCGGACGGCATGAGATTCGCCTCGGGGGCAGAGGCCAAGAACACGTAAATGATCCACAGATCCCCGGTAGCAGCAATCGTGATCACAAGTAAGCCACGCAACCGGGGATCTGTGATCATGAGGCCGGTCTCCTCGCGGACTTCCCGGATGCAGGCGGTGAATGGATCCTCGCCGGGCTCCATCTTTCCGCCGATGCCGTTCCACATTCCGGCATTCGGCGAGCGGCGGCGATGGAGGAGCAACAGTTGGCGGCCCCGATGCAGGAAGCACAGGGTCCGCTGTGAGATCACGGCGGCGTGCTCTTTGCCGCGTGCGCGCCATCCAGCGAGGCGCGCAGACCGGAGACAAACTCCTCGAGGCGGGCGGGACCTCCGTCCTGCTCGAGCAGGGCGACGATGGCGCTGCCGACGATCACACCGTCCGCCACGGCCCCGACCTGCCTGGCCTGGTCGGCGGTGGAGACGCCGAATCCCACGCAGATCGGGAGACCGGTGTGCTGCCGGATGCGTTTCAGGAGACCCTCAACCTCTCCGGATACCCGGTCGCGCACTCCCGTGACGCCGGTGAGCGACACGCAGTAGATGAACCCCGACGACTGCGCGCCGGCGAGCCTGATGCGTGCATCGGTGCTGGTCGGTGAGAGCAGGAAAATCAGATCGAGTCCGGCGGCCCGGGCGTGACGCGCGAGGTCACCCGCTTCGTCAGGCGGCAGATCAGGTATGACGACGCCGTCCACTCCGGAAGCGACCGCTTCGGCGCAGAAACGGTCGAGACCAAACTGAAGAATCGGGTTGAAGTATGAGAGGAGCACGATGGGGACCCCGAACCTGGCGCGCAGGTCGCGCACCAGACCGAGCACATCACGCGGGGTCACTCCCGCTGCGAGGGCCCGCTGATAGGCGCGCTGATTGATCGGCCCGTCGGCGATGGGGTCGGAGAAGGGCACCCCCAGCTCGATGAGATCCGCGCCGGCGCGGATGAGCGCCTCAACGGCCTGAGACGTGGATGCAAGATTGGGATCCCCCGCGACGAGGAAGGGCATGAGCGCAGCCCTCGAGCCGCGCAACCGCTCGAAGACAGGGCCGATGCGGCTCATCCTTGCTCCAGTCGGGACACGTACTGGACGTCCTTGTCTCCCCGGCCGGAGAGGCTGAGGATCACCGTCTGGTCGCGCCGCATAGACGGCGCCAGGGTGCGCAGGTAGGCGACCGCATGGGCCGGCTCAAGCGCGGGGATGATGCCTTCGCTGCGCGCGAGCAGGCGGAACCCCTCCAGCGCCTCGTCATCGGTCACGGCAACATACTCGGCTCGTCCCGAATCCTTAAGAAAGCTGTGCTCCGGGCCGACACCCGGATAATCGAGGCCGGCCGAGACGGAATGGGTCCCCCGCACCTGTCCGGCCGCATCCTGAAGAAGGTAGGAATAGGCGCCGTGCAGCACCCCGGGAGTTCCGGCCACCAGGGTTGCGGCGTGGTGCAACGTCGGGATGCCGAGGCCTCCGGCCTCGACCCCAATCATGCGGACCGAGGTGTCATCCTTGAAAGGATAGAACAGCCCCATGGCATTGCTGCCGCCCCCCACGCAGGCCAGCAGGCAGTCCGGCAGCCGGCCGTTCTCCTCCAGGATCTGCGCGCGGGCCTCATGGCCGATCACCGACTGTAAGTCGCGCACCATGGTGGGATAGGGATGCGGACCGACTACGGACCCGATCACGTAGAACGTGGTGCGCACGTTCGTCACCCAATCCCGGAGGGCTTCGTTGATGGCGTCCTTGAGCGTGCGGGTACCGCTCTCCACCGGGATGACCCGCGCGCCGAGCAGCCGCATCCGGTAGACGTTGAGCTCCTGACGGATCATGTCCTCAGCGCCCATGTAGACGTCGCACTCCAACCCGAACATTGCGGCCGCGGTCGCCGTCGCGACGCCGTGCTGACCGGCTCCGGTCTCCGCGATGAGGCGCCGCTTGTGCATACGCTGGGCCAGCAGCACCTGCCCGAGCGTGTTGTTGATCTTGTGCGCGCCGGTGTGCAGCAGGTCCTCACGTTTCAGGTAGATGCGGGGTCCCGCCAGGAGCTGGGTCAGGTGGGCGGCAAAGTACAGCGGCGTGGGCCGTCCACAGTAGCGACGCAGATAGCGGTCGAGCTCCGCCTGGAATACCTCATCCCGGGAAAACCGGTGATAAGAGTTCTCCAGCTCCTCAAGAGCCGGGATGAGGGTTTCTGGTACATACCGGCCGCCATACTTTCCAAACCGACCCTTTGCCGCTGTCATGTGAGGGTGCTCGGCGACGCTGCCTTCGCGCTCCATTCGCGCACCCGCTCAACAAATGCGCGCATCTTCCCATGATCCTTCCGTCCATTGGTCTCCACACCGCTGCTGACGTCCACGGCGTACGGCCGCACAGTCTCAAGCGCGTCCCCGACGTTGTCGGGTGTGAGTCCGCCTGAGAGGATCACCGGCGCCGGCGCGCGCAGGCCTGAGGCGAGATCCCATTTGAATGCGGTCCCGGTGCCTCCGGCAAGGTCGGGGTCGTAACTATCCAGCAGGAACGCCGCGACCCGATACTTCCGCACCGCCTCCAGCGAGCGCGCGTCCCGCACGCGAATGGCTTTGATGGCGGGGATGCCCAGCGCGGCGCAATATTCGGGGGGCTCCAGGCCGTGGAGTTGAACGATATCAAGGGAGCAGGCTTCGGCAGTCTCGAGGACCCGGGCGCGATCCTCATCCACGAACACGCCGACCTTCGTGACGAAGGGCGGGAGCTCGGCGGCAATCCGGCGGGCCTGGTTCACCGTCACCTGGCGGCGACTGGGCGCAAAGACAAGCCCGATTGCATCGGCCCCCGCAGCCGCGGCGACGACGGCCGCGGCCGCGTCCATGATTCCGCAGATCTTGACCCTAACCACCAAAGTAGTTCATCTTCATGGCGGCGCGGGTGAGCTCGATCGTCTCCTGGGCGATGGCGCGGGCTTTCTTACTCCCTGCGAGGATGATCTCATCCACGTCGCGTGGTGAGTATTTGGCCCGCCTCGTGCGGATCGGGTCCAGGAATGCGTTCAGCGCCGTGGCCAGCCGCCGCTTGACCTCGACGTCGCCTACAGTGCCCTTGCGGTAGCGGGCCTTGAGCTCCTCGACCTCGGCCTTGTTCGGATTGAACGCGTCGTGGTAGATGAACACCGGGTTTCCCTCAACGTGTCCGGGATCCGTCGGATGGATTCGCGTGGGATCGGTGTACATGCCCATCACCTTCTTGGACACCGTCTCCGGATCGTCGGAGAGAAAGATCGCATTGTCGAGCGACTTGCTCATCTTGGTCTTCCCGTCTACTCCAGGCAGGGTGCCGACTTCGCCGATCAGGGTGCGCGGCTCCGGGAACACGGGATTGAACTGCTCATTGAACCGCCTGGCGATCTCACGGGTGACCTCGAGGTGGGAGGCCTGGTCCTTGCCCACGGGGACGATCTCGCCGCGGACGATCAGGATGTCGGCCGCCTGCAGCACCGGGTAGGCCAGCAGACCGAGCGAGGGCTGCTGGATGTGCAGGTCACGCATGACTTCTTTTAAGGTGGGGACGCGCTGGAGCCGTGGCACGCTAATAAGCATCGAGAAGATAAGCTGGAGCTCGGCCGTCTGCGGGACCAGCGACTGCAGCACGATCGTCGAACGCTGCGGATCGATCCCCACGCTCAGATAGTCGAGGACGATCTGCCGGATATTCTCCTGGATTTCCTCCAGATTCTCCAGGCGGGTGGTGAGCAGATGCAGGTCTGCGACCAGGAAGAAGCAGTCGTATTCGTCCTGCAGCTTCACCCGGTTTGCCAGGGTGCCGACGTAGTGACCCAGGTGGAGTTTGCCCGTAGGCCGATCCCCTGTGAGCAGCCGTCCTGTTCGAACAGCCTCCGCCGCCGGCTGCGCTTCCGGCTTGGGTCTGGCCTCGCGGCGGACAGCCTCCCGGCGCTGGGTCGTCGTCGCTCGTGCGCTCGTCATGATGCCCCCCTCAGTTCCCGCAGCTTCGCGGCGGGCTCGCCGCTCGCCATCAAGCTCGTCCCCACCAGGATGGCGTCAACGCCTAGTCGCTCCACCTGCTGTACCTGCTCGCGCCGCTCGAACCCGCTCTCGCTCACCACGACCACACCGGGCGGAATCAGCGGCCGCAGCCGGGCCGTCGTGCCCAGATCCACCTGCAGCGTGCGCAGGTCGCGGTTGTTGATGCCGATCATGTCGGCGCCGGCATCCAGCGCCAGCGCCACCTCGTCCGGCGTATGCACCTCGACCAGCGGCGCGAGGCCGCGATGTCCTGCCTGCCGCAGATAGGAGCGCAGCGAACCCTCGAGCAATGACGCGATCAGCAGCACCGCCGCCGCCCCGGCCGCGCGGGCCTCATCGATCTGGTAGGGGTCGATCACGAACTCCTTGCACAGCACCGGCAGCCGTACCGCCCGGGCCACGGATGCCAGCGATTCCCAGGAACCCCGAAAATACTTCTCATCCGTGAGCACCGACAGCGCGGCGGCCCCGCCGGCCTCGTAGGCGCGCGCCATACCAACCGGGTCGAAATCGTCTCGAATTGTCCCCGCCGAGGGCGAGGAGCCCTTGATCTCCGCGATGACCGCAAGTCCCGGCCTTCGCAGTGCCTCCCGAAAATCCGGCGGCTCCGGCGCGCGCTCGGCTGCGGCGGCGACCGCGCCCGCCGCACGTCTGCTCACGCGCCGCGCGACTTCGGCCTTCTTATGCGCGACGATCTCGTCGAGGATCACGACACCGCTGCGCGGGTGTGGGCCCGCAGAGCCTCGAGTTTCTCGTAGGCTGCCCCTGAGGCGATCGCCCGGCGCCCGAGC
>JAIBHM010000029.1 GCA_020028535.1 Armatimonadota bacterium
AGCCAGAGATCCTCGGCGGCGCAGATCTCGGCAATCGCCGGAACAGGATCGACGCTCGTCGTCGACGTCGTCCCAACCGTGGCGACGACGCAGAACGGGCGCCACCCGGCTGCGCGGTCCTCAGCGATCGCATGCCGGAGCGCGTCACCATCCATCCGGAATTCCGCGTCAACAGGAATCTTGCGCACACCCACGCGGCCCAGCCCCAACACGATGCCCGCCTTCTCGATCGACGAGTGGGCGTGCTCCGACGTATACAGGCGCAGCCTCGGGCCGCCTGAGCTCCCCTGCTCGCGAAAGGCATGCTCGCCGACCGCTTCACGGGCCGCGGCGATTGCACAAAGGCTCGCGACTGAGGCCGTGTCCATGATGATTCCCATGAAACTCGACGGAAGACCGATCATCTGCCGCAGCCAGTCGAGCGCGACCTCCTCGAGCTCGGTGGCGGCGGGTGAGGTCTTCCAGAGCATGCCATTGACGTTTAGCGCGGATGCCAGCAACTCGCCGAGGATTCCAGGCCCCGATCCGCTGATCGCGAAGTAGGCGAAGAATGAGGGATGGTTCCAGTGGGTGATCCCTGAGACCACCGTGCGCTCGAAGTCGGCCAGGATCGCCTCCATCGACTCTCCCTGCGCCGGTGGCTTCGCCGGCAGGGCGCGCTTGATGTCCCCGGGCGCGACCCGTGCCAGCACGGGGTGCCGCTCTGGATGCGCCAGGTAGCCGGCAATCCAGCCAACGGCCCGCCGGCCGTACTCCTCGAACTCATCCGCGGGCATGTCGCCCAGCGGCACGCGGTGTCCTGTCATTTGGCGCCCCTCAGTTGACTACAGCCCTAACTCCGGAGCCGCGCGCTGCAGCGCGCCGATCACGAAGCCGATGTGCTCGTCCAGCGGCACGCCGAGGCCTTCCGCGCCTTTGACGACATCGTCGCGGTTGACCCCCCGCGCAAACGCCTTGTCCTTCATCTTCTTACGCACGGCCGCCACGTCGACCTCGGCGAGCGACCGGTTTGGCCGGACGAGGGCGACCGCGGTGATCAGGCCCACGAGCTCGTCGACGGCGAAGAGTGTCTTTGCCAGCCGTGTCTCCCGCGGCACCCCTGAGTAGTCGGCATGCGAGAGGATCGCCCTTGTCCAGGCCTCGGGGACACCGCGCCGCCGGAGCTCCTTCACGCCTTCAAACGGGTGGCCCGCTTCCTGAGACGGGCATCGCTCGTAATCCAAGTCGTGGAGGAGTCCGATCATTCCCCAGGTCTCTTGATCTTCGCCGAACCTGGCGGCGTAGGCGCGCATGGCCGCCTCGCTCGCCAGAAGATGCTTCCGCAGATTCGCGTTCTGGATCCACTCGCAGACCACGGCCCATGCGTCCTCTCGCGTCATGCCACCGGGATTCGCGGCTGTATGTACGCGGGCCTGCGGAGCAGGCCTGCGGGGGCAGTGCATGAATTGGCGGAAAACACGTCGAACACGACGCGGCGTGACCTCCAGCGTCCTGACCGGTCCAAAGACACGGCCGGCCGTCGAAGTCCCGGCGTTGCCGGGCCGGCGCGTGCTGATCACCGGCGCAACCGGATTCATCGGCAGCTATGTCGCGGACCGGCTCGTCAGGGGAGGCTCGCAGGTTCGCCTGGTGGTTCGGCGGCCGGACCGTGCAGAGGCCCTGCGAGCGGCCGGGGCGGAAGTCCTGCTGGGCGACCTGACTGATCCTCCCACGCTGCAGGGTTGCTGCGGCGGCATCGAGATCGTCATCCACTGCGGTGCATGGCTGGGCACCCCTTACAAACGGGAGGTCGCGTACGCGGTCAACGTCACCGGCACCACAGCCCTCGCAGAAGAAGCCCTTCGAGCCGGAGTGCAACGATTCGTGCACGTCAGTTCGGTCGCCGTGTACGGTCCCGTGCCGTCCGGGGTCGTGACCGAAACCAGCCCGCCGTGGAAGGGCGTGCATCTCTACGGAGACAGTAAGATCGAAGGAGAAGACGCGCTGGCCGCAATCTCCTCGCGCGGGCTCCCGACAGTCATCACGCGGCCCGGCATCGTGTACGGCCCGCGCTCGCGCGGTGCGACGATCCAGGTGGTCCGATTGATCAACAGGGGGTGGCCCGCGATGGTGGAGGGCGGTTACGGGTACTCGAGGCCGATCTTCGTTGAAAATCTTGTTGACGCCCTTGTCCTGTGCGCCGTCAAACCGGTGACCAGGGAGGCCTTCACACTCATTGATACCAATATGCGATGGCGCGACTACCTCCAGTACTATGGGCGGATGGTCGGAAAGTCGCCGCTCTCAGTCCCGTACCCGGTCGCCTGGCTGCTGGCCGTCGCCGACGAGACGCGCGCCTTCCTCACCCGGCGTCAACCCAGAATCTGGCGCCGAGCCTTGGGTTATGCCATGAGCCAGGCGGTGTACAGCACGGAGCACGCGCGGCGGATCTTGGGGTGGACCCCCCGCTACACGATGGATCAGGCGATGGAGATCACGAAGACGTGGCTGATTGAGAATGGGTACCTGACAGTGCGGCGAGACGCTCGTAGTTCTGCCTGAACAGGCCGCTCGCCGCTTCCACGTCATCGATACTCCTGACGTGGAAGCTCACCCAGCCAGAGTCTGGCAGCACGTGGTGCGGGACGGCGCGCCCCGCGGCGACGAGTTCATTGCGAATGCGCGTGGGAAAGGGGAGATCGGCCAGCCGGTCGCCGTGAAGATGGCCGATCTCGCGATGGCCCAGGCGGAACTCCACGCCACCGAAACGGTGCGGGTGGGCCGTCACGCCGGGCCAGCTCAACACTTCCTGCTTGATGCGCTCCGCAATCTCTCCCATGGCTACTTAGCGGACGGATCGAGCATTAGCCGTGAACCCCTCACCCTCAATGCCCCAACTGACGATCCGCCGTGGTGTGATTCGCACCATCTCGGGTGAAAAGCGCGCCATGATTTCCTGCCCGCCCGTCTGCAACGCCCGGGCTCGGCCGCGGATCTCGATCGCGCCGAGGGTCTCGTTGTACCGAAACGTGACTGGCACGACGTGCGGCTGACCGTTCCGCCCGGCCGTGGCGAGCCGGCCGAGGAACTGGCTCCGCAGATACGCGATCTCCGCCGCCGTAAATGCGCTCATACCTACCGCTCACCGACGGTGACTTCTATCTCCTGCACCGCGCCGCCGCGAATGAGCCGGATCCGGAGCTTTGTCCCTACCGTCTCACTCGTGAGGCGAGACATAAGGTCATTCAAGTGGCTGATCGGTGTCCCACCGACTCCTACGATCACGTCGCCGAGCAGCACTCCTGCTCGTTCCGCGGGGCTTCCGGTCTCCACCGACACCACGATCAAGCCGGCCTCCTGTCCGGCCTGCTGGCGCTGCGCAGCCGGCACGCGGACCGGATGAGCGCCTATTCCGAGGTACCCACGGCGGATCCGCCCGTGGCGCAGCAGTGTCTCCGTTACACGCGCCACCGTCGCCTGCGGTACCGAGATCAATCCGTGCCGCATCAACCCTGAGGTATTGAGCCCGATCAGCCGTCCGGTGAGATCCACCAGCGGCCCGCCGGAAAATCCCCAGGACGCACGCACATCGGGCTCGATGTATCGATCGATTTCGCCTCCGCGCGGCGTCCGCCACGTCTCGCCGAGCGCCCCGATGATCCCGGATCGTGCCCGGACGGTCCGGCCCGGCCTGGCCAGCGCAAGGACCAATTGTCCTACTTTGACTTCCCCCGCCGGCATCCAGGCAGGCGCCTTCAGATCCCTCGTGTCCGCGCGCAGCACGGCGACGTCGGTGCTCGGATCGCGCCCGGCCAGGGTGGCATCCACCACACGGCCGTCAGTTATGCCCACACGGATTCCTTCATCCTTCTCGATCGCGTGCGCCGCGGTGACGATCACCCCGTCGGCAGACCACACAATGCCGCTGGAAGGGACGTGCCGGCGTGCCTCGACGCGCACGACTGATGCCTCAGCGGCCGCAACGGCCTGTGCCAGAGCGTCCGACAAACTTCGCGCAACATCCATCACGGAATCTACCTCCAAACTGGTCACGTGCGAAATTAGTTGTGCAACTGCAGGGTACCGTGGATGGCCGGAGGAACGCACCGGTCGTTTGGCTAGGTCAGAGGATAATCAGGCCCAGACGGGCGGCCCGGGTCACGGCTTCGGTGCGGCTGTGGGCGTCGAGTTTGCTGAGGATCGTGTTGACGTGGAACTTGACTGTATGGTCCGTGATGCCGAGGCGCTCGGCAATCTCCTTATTTGAAAGCCCTTCAGCAAGCAGCTGCAACACGTCCAGCTCGCGAGGGGTCAAGTCTTCAACGATGGGCTCTGCCTCGCGGGCACGGGCGGGTAGGACTGCAATCGCGAACGCCGGATCGAGGACAATGAGGTCGGCGGCAGCCGCCCGCGCCGCCGCGGCCAGGCGTTCAGCACTGCCGGCGCGGGGCAGAAATCCCCTCACACCCGCCGCGATCGCTTCTGACGCCACATCGTCAGGCCCAAGCACCAGGGCGGGAACGCCGAGCCGGCCGATCACCGCGAGCTGCCCGGTGATCCGGGTCCGGTCCTCGCCGAGATCCCAGATCGCGACATCGACCCCGGCGAGATCGGCATCGGCCGCTTCGTCCGCCCCGAACTGATTGACCACAACCGCATCGGCTTCTTCCCCGAGAACGGCCGCGGGATCGTTGCCCGCCGGCGCATCCTCGGCCACCACAATCACACGAAGCATGGCCATTGGATGAACGGCGGTTGAGGTGCGGTTAGTCCGGGAATCACGCAGGCGGCGGTGGAGGGGCGGGAGGTCCTTGCGAGCTCAGCAGCGGCGTTTCCGGCAGGGCGACCAGGACCAAAAAGGACGCGAGCATGAGCGCGGCTGCGTAACCGTAGATGCGCGTGACGGCTGCGGCAAAAGCGTTTCGGACCACGGCGCGCGCGGCGGGGCGCAGCTCGGCCGGCAGGTTCAATTGCGAACCGGGGTTGCCGATCCGGCCCGCACCGATCCGGTCGAGATTGACCTGCTGCCGCACGGACGGCGGAAGTTGCGCCACCAACGGCGTCAGCCCCGCACGCAACTCCGCGGCGAGGACGGTCGAGAGGACCACGCCGAAGAATGCCAGGCCGATCGCTCCGCCCATCTGCATGAAGAACTGGCGGACACCGGTCGCCACGCCGACCCGGCCGAACGGCGCCGCGTTCTGAACCACGAGATTGAGCAGCGGCATTGCCGGGCCGAGCCCCAGACCCAGGACGATCATGCGCCACGTCACGCCCCACCGCGTCACCGACGGATCCATGCGGGCGAGCAGGACGAATCCGGCCGCCGCTACCAGGAATCCGCCGAGGATGATGAACTTGTAGCGACCGAGCCGCTGTACGAACAGCGACGAGGTCATGGCTCCCGCCACGACCGCCAGCGTCAGCGGCATGAGCGTGCTGCCGGCGGCGGTTGCCGAGACACCGACCACGTTGACCATGAAGAGGGACAGGAAGAACACCGCGCCCATGAACGCCGCGCCCATGAACACAGACGCCATGCTCACGACCGCGATGGTGCGGTTGGCGAAGAGGTCGAGCGGCAGGACGGGCGCCGGTGCCCGCGACTCGACCAGGAGGAACAATGCGGTCGAGATCGCAGCCAGCGCGAATAGCCCCAGGACCATCGGTGACGACCACGGATAGGCGGACTTGTCCAGAGTGAGGCCGAGCAGCAGCGGCACAACCGCCAGGATCAACAGGGCAGTCCCCGCCCAATCGATGGGTTGCCGCACGCCGCTGCTGAGCGTCGGCATCTTCGCAATCACAAGGACGAGCGCCACAATCCCGACCGGCACGTTCACATAAAACACCCAGCGCCACGACAGCGCGTCGGTGAGAAACCCTCCCAGGTTCGGGCCGATCACGCTGCTCAGCGCAAACACGGCGCCGAACAGGCCCATGTAGCGTGCCCGCTGCGCCGGTGCATAGAGATCAGCCGGGACCGCAAAAGCGGTGGAGGTCAGCGCGGCGGCGCCGATGCCCTGCAGCACACGGAACAGGACGAGCTGGATCATGCTGGCGGCAATGCCGCACAGCGCGGACCCCGCGAGAAAGACGACGATGCCGAAGAGCACAATCGCGCGCCTGCCGTAGAGGTCGGACAGCTTTCCATAGATCGGCACCATCGCGGTGCTGGCGACCAGGTAGCCCGTGGAGACCCAGGCCAGCAGCCGGATTCCCGCGAGGTCGGCAACGATCGCCGGCAGTGCGGTGGCGACGATGGTCTGATCCAATGCCGCGAGGAACAGCCCGAGCAGGACGCCTGCAAGGATGTACAGCTTGGTCTGGGGTGAGAGCGTGGACGCGTAGTCGATGCGCGCCTGGGATGCAGAGGTGATAGGAGGCACGGACCGGATTGTCAGCCCGCGCCGAAGACTTGTCAAGCGACTACGGAATCACAACGGCAAGCACGGCGGAACCCGCGAGCCCGTAGAGCACCGTGAGGAAACTCCCGATAATCAACTGATATCTGCCCGGCACGGCCAGCAGCTCGATGGAGAGGCTCGTCAACGGGAGCACAATGAGCGCCGTCGCCATGGTGGCCGGGCCAAGCGCGATCTCCGACATGTTCATCGTGCTATTTACCCTACTCACGTCCGGCCCGAGCCACCATGACCTGGTGCACATTGGAACTGTTGTCCTGGAACTTACTCGATCGCAGGCAGTCCCTGCATGGCACGCAGGTACATGATTTGTCCAAAGTGATAGCTCTCGTGCAGCAGATGATAGAGCGGGCGGTCGAGCTTTTCGGCGCTTTGCGCCAGCGCGATCATCCGTTGATATGAGTCCTGAAAGTTGCGCTTTGTCAGCGCCCAGCTGGCATCGCTCGTCTCGCGTGGTTCTTCCCAGTTCCGTTGCTCTTGCTCACGCGCAAACGCCTCTCGATCCGGCTTCTGCCCGCGGGCTGAGCGGAGGGTGTAATCCTGCCAGAACATAATGTGGTTGAGGATTTGCCAGATGGAGTGCCGGGCCGCTTCGGGCTTCCACGCCGCCTGAGGCGGAGTGAGGTCCTCGATCGCCTTCCCCCAAGGCGTATACCACAGACCGTCGCTCCAGGCTTCCTGCCAAAGACTCACCAGCTTCTCGCGTTCCATAGTGTGCACCTCCAGGCTGAATGCACGGACATTTCTTTGTAGGAGGATGAAAACCTGCTACATCGAATAGCGAGTTATGACGTCCTCTATAGAGACTATCGATAACATTAAGCAGGTTAGGTCGGCGCGCAGCCATGCCTGACAAACTCAGCGCAACGACTCTCGTGGGCAAGTTTGTAAACACAGCCGCCCTCGAGGAAGGCAAAGACGCCATCGCTTCACCATCGGATCTTCACGCCTGGCTGGTAGGCCATCATCTCACTCAGGTTCATGACCATATGAGCCTGGAGGATGTCGCCGGGGCGGTGGAGCTGAGGGAGGCGCTGAGGGAATTGATTGGACTGAACACCGATGGCCGGTTTCAGGGCACCGCGGCTGAGGCCGTAAACCGTATGGCCGGCGCCTCATTACTGCGGGTCAGCGTCTCGGTGTCGGGCGACATCCGCCTGGACTCCGCTTCTGGATCACCCTTCGAGCGGGCGGCCGGCGCGATTCTCGCCGCGGTCTACAGCGCGGTTACCGACGGCTCATGGTCGCGAATGAAACTCTGTAAGAACCCTCGCTGCCGTTGGGCGTTTTACGATCGGTCAAAGAACCGGTCAGGGGGCTGGTGTACGATGGCCGTCTGCGGAAACCGCGCGAAGGCCAGGACTTTCCGGATGCGCCGGCGCCTACGCCAGCAGCAGATCTAGCAGGCGTTGGAGGTCTTCCTCTGAGTAATACTCGAACGCCAGGTGGCCACGGTTCCGAGTGCCCCGGACGGACACTTTCGCACCGTACCTGCGCCCCAGATCCTGCTCGACGCTGCGGAGCTGCGGATCCTGAGCCCGCGGGCGCCCATGTATTTCACGTGAAATACGCCTGCGTGCGAGCGCCTCGGTTTCTCTGACCGATAGACCCTGGCGCTCAACACGCTCCCAGAGTTTCAGCACCGCACCCTCAGACCCGGCAGACAGGATGGCACGAGCGTGCCCTTCGGTGATCCTGCCCGCTTCCAGACTCACCTGAATTTGTGGTGGAAGGTTGAGGAGTCTCAGCGAGTTGGCGATTGAAGGCTGGCTCTTGCCAACGCGCTCGGCGATTTCCTCCTGAGTAAGACCAAAGTCCGCGATGAGGCGGCGGTAGGCCCGCGCGCGCTCCATCGCGTTCAGGTCCTCGCGCTGGAGATTCTCGACCAGCGCGAGTTCGAGGGCTTCCTGGTCGGTGAGCGTCCTCACCACCGCCGGGATCGTGGTCAGCCCGGCCGCCTCAGCGGCCCGCCAGCGCCGCTCACCCGCGACGACTTCAAAACCCCCCGCAGCTGCACGGACGACGATTGGCTGAAGAACCCCGTGCCGCCGGATGGACTCGACAAGACCGGAGAGTTCCTGAGGGTCCATGGCCTGCCTGGGCTGATATGGGTTGGCCGCCAGGTGCGAGAGGGCGATCTCCGTGGGGCGTTCCACTCCGGCGGCTTCCGCCCCTGGGATCAGGGCACCGAGACCCTTGCCGAGTCCGCGGCGCCTGCGGGGGTCACTCGGCGACAACTGGCTGTCCGGCACGGGCGCTTACCTCCCTCGCGAGTGCGACGTAGGCTTCCGCTCCACGGGACGTAGGGTCATAGGTTACCACAGGCTGACCGAACGACGGAGCCTCGGCCAATCGCACGCTCCGCGGGATCACAGTCTGGAAGACTTCGTTGGGGAAGTGCCGGCGGATCTCCGCCGCGACCTGCTCCGCCAGGTTTGTTCGGGCGTCGAACATCGTGAGCAGAACCCCTCCGATACGCAGGTCCGGATTCAACTTCCTGCGGATCAGGTTGACCGACTCCATCAACTGCGACAGCCCTTCGAGCGCATAGTATTCGCATTGGATGGGGATCAGGACTTCGTTCGCCGCGACCAGCGCGTTCACCGTGAGCATCCCCAGCGACGGCGGACAGTCCACGAAGATCAGGTCGTACCAGTCCAAGACCGGTTTTAAGCTCTCCCGCAGCCGGAACTCACGACGGGGGAGGGAGACCAGCTCGACCTCCGCGCCGGCCAGATGGATGCTCCCCGGCGCGAGGTCCAACCCCTTGACCGGCGCCGGCATCAGGGCGGATGTCATCGAGAGCCCATTGATGAGCACATCGTAGATGGAGACGCCGACGGCGGCTTTGGCCACTCCGATCCCGCTCGTGGAGTGCGCCTGCGGATCCAAATCGACAAGAAGGACGTGGCTTCCCCCAAGCGCCAGCGCCGCGGAGAGGTTAACCGCCGTCGTGGACTTCCCGACGCCACCTTTTTGGTTGGCCACAGCAATTAACCGGCCCATGCCGCCCAACTCATTCGGTATATAGTAGTAGGGTCCTCCGGCATCAGCTACCGCTTGAGTGGACGCCTCTGCGGAATCCCGGACCTCCGTGGAAACTCCACAGGGGTCCGTCCGGTCTTGGGAATGACCACGATAACACGGCGCTCACCCCCAGCCAGACGCGCATCGATCAATGCGGGTTCTCCTCCTCCAAGGACGTACGAGGCGGCGCGTCCATCCTGGAGTTCTCCGCGGACCGACGGACCCTTGAGGAGCACAGTCTTCCCGCCGGCGCGGACGAAGGGAAGGGTGAGCTCACACACGGCGGGGAGCGGCGCTACTGCCCGAGCGGCGGCAACATCGAATTGCTCACGCAGGGATGGCTCCTTCGCCGCGTCCTCAGCACGTGCCACAACGACACGCAGCGGCAGGCTGAGCTCCGTCGCCGCGACTTCCAGGAACGCCGCCCTGCGGGCTTCGGGTTCGAGCAGCGTTAGGTCGAGGTCGGGACGAGCCACTTTCAGCGGGATTCCTGGGAGGCCGGCGCCGCTGCCGACGTCGATCAGCGAGGCGCCCGCAGGAACGCCGGCTCGCAAAACGAGAAGCGAATCCGCGATGTGCACGCGCGCGGCATCGATGGGATCGGCGACCGCGGTGAGCCTTGCCCGCCTCCGCCAGCGTGAGACGAGCGCGAGATACTTCGACAATACCGAAATCTGATCGGTCGAGAGCGTGATTCCGACGGCGGAGACCTCGGCGAGCAGCGCCCGTCGCAGCCGGTCAGGCGCCACCGGATTCCGCGGAGGCTGTGCGGGGAGCGACGGTGATCCTGCGTTCAGCGCCTTCACCGGAGCTGTGTGTGATTACTGTTGGATGATCTGCCAGAACGGTGTGAACGATCCTCCGCTCCCGCGCGGGCATCGGCTGGAGCATGATCGGCTTGCGCTCGCGTTGCACACGCTCAGCGGTTTGGTGGGCGAGCCGCTCCAGCCATTCGCGCCGTCGTTCCCAATAGCCCTCGACGTCAACGATGACACGGCTGCGGATGCCGCTCTCTTTCGCCACCATCAGGCCGAGCAATACTTCCAGTGACTCCAGCGTCGAGCCCCTGCGGCCGATCAGCGCACCAAGGTCTTGACCTCTGATCTCGAGATTGACGGTGTCGTCCGACTCACGGGCACGCACCGAAGCGGCGAACCCCATCGCCCGCAGGAGCTGCGCGGCGAGACGGTGGGCCACGGCGGCTGCGCCCTCCTTCAACGTCACGCGGACGCGCGCCTCGCGCGCGCCAATGCCGAGCATTCCGCGCGTGCCGGCGTCCAATACCTCCACCTGAACGTCGTCGGGCGTGGCGCCGAGCTCGGTCAGGGCACGGTCAATTGCCTCCTCCACGCTGCGTCCGGACGCCTCTGCCTGCTTCACTTCTTCTTTGTCCCTTTCGGCCGCTGCGGCAGGACGGCGATCGCGGGCTTGTCAGGCCCGATTGGCGCAGCAGGAGCGGGCGGGGCCAGCCGGCCCACGACGATGTAGTATTCCAGGATGTACGCAACGGTGGACACAGTCCAGTAAATGGACATGCCGACGGGAACCACCGTGGCGAAGTACGCGACCATGAACGGCATGAAGATGAACATCCTCGCCTGCTGAGGGTCAGTGACCGACATGCGCTGTTGCAGGTACGTGGTGATACCGGAGAGGATAGGCCAGACCAGCAGGAGCGGATTGCTGGCGATCCTCCCCAGCGTAGGAATCTGTTCCAGCGGCATCCCGAGGAAGGTCGCGCCGTTGAAGATGTCGGGGCGCCGAAACACCGCAAAGAGCGCGTAGAGGATCGGGATCTGCAGCACCAGCGGGAGGCAGCCTCCAAGCGGGTTCACCTTGTGCGCCCGATAGAGGTTCATCACCTCCATGTTCATCCGCTGGGAATCGCCCTTGTACCGTTCCCGCAGCGCCGCCATCTGCGGAGCGAGATACTGCATCTCCTTCATCGAGCGCAGTTGCCGGCGGGTGAGCGGATGCAGGGTCAGCTTCACGGCCAGCGTGAGCAGGACGATCGCGATGCCGTAGCTCCCCGTCCACAGGTAGAAGATGCCCAAGATCTGCGCGAGGAAATCGACGATGGCGTTGTATAAAGCTATCACTTAATTCCTCCAGGACGTGGCATGCGTCATCAGGGCACCGGATCGTACCCGCCGGCGTGAAACGGATGGCAGCGCAGCAAACGCCGCACCGTGAGGAGGCCGCCTTTCCACGCGCCATGGCGCGTGATCGCATCGACGGCGTAGGCTGAGCACGACGGGTAGAAACGACAGGACGGGGGCGTGTACGGAGAGACGAAGCGTTGATATGCGTGGACGAACAGCAGCATCGCGCGTGTCATTGGAATGACCCCGCAGCCCGATTGAACAATCCGCGAACCGATTCCTGCAGCCGCTCGAACGTCGCCCCCGCGGCGGCGGCGCGGGCCACGATGACGATGTCTGCTCCTGCCGGCATCGCGGCGGCGGCGGCGCGGCTCGCCTCGCGCACACGCCGCTTCACCCGGTTCCGCTTCACAGCATTGCCGAGCCGCCCCGGCACGGCAATGCCCAGCCGGGGGACAGGCAACCCGTTGGGCCGTACGTAGACTACCAGCACATCATCGGAGATGCGTGTTCCCTCGCGGTAGGCCAGGCGAAACTGCGGGGAAGCCGTCAGCCGGACATGGGACGGGACCGCAGGATCAGATCGCGACGCGGTGCCGCCCTTTGGCCTTGCGCCGCTTGAGCACGTTGCGCCCGCCGGTCGTGCGCATCCGCGACCGGAACCCGTGACGCTTCTGCCGCCGGCGAACCTTGGGCTGATAGGTCCGTTTCATACGGTCCCAACTATAGCACGGCGCCAAAACGCCGGCAGGGTGAACTTCGCGCCTCCCGGAGTCATGCCGCGCCCTGTGGATAACGTGGGCGCAACTCACCGCTCTGTCCACAACTTCGTCGCTTCGTCCTTTCACGACCCTGTCATGGCGGCGAATGACCGCACCGAGCCAACTCGGTTGCCGCCGGACCGAAACACACCCCGGCTGAAATTATCCACAGAGTTTTTCACAGTTGTGGATAACTCACCAAGCCCGCATCTGGACTGCGTTTTGGCGCACTCACGTTCGGCAGGAAGCGCACCGATCATCGAGGAATTTTCAAACACTCCCCCGGGGGCTGTCCACAATAACGGTTATCGCTTGATGACCCATGGCATGTCATGAAATGCGCCGCCACGCGCGCATGCGGGTAGGAGTTGGTATCCTTGCGGATAACTCTCGCATCTGTCGCGCACGCGTCACCTACTTCTCAACCCGATTTGCGGGCCGCCGAAACGACGCCGGCGGGCGTTGCTCGGGGCCTTAGCGATGGCGGAGTTTCCCCAATTCATCCGGTCGCGCGGCCGTGCAGAGGACAGCGCACTCGGGGCGGAGGGACCCGAGGTGCGCCTGGCCATCTACGATTCGCCGCTGGCCACGCCGCGGGTGATCAACCTGCGCGGGCAGGAGTTCCACGAATTCGTCGGCGACCTAGCGGCGCGCACGTACAATTACTCTCGCGAGCGAGGCGGGCGGATTCCTTACGTTGTTATCCGCGAGATCGTGGAGAACCTCATCCACGCCTATTTTGAAGGTGCCGTGATCAGCATCTTCGACGACGGCAACACCATCCGGATCAGCGATCAGGGCCCCGGCATCGCCGACGCGCACAAGGCGTTACTCCCTGGATTCTCTACGGCCACGCCCGAGATGCGCCGGTACATCAAGGGCGTCGGCTCCGGCCTTCCCGTCGCCAAGGAACAGCTGGAGTTCCTCGGCGGCGCCATCTCCATCGACGGTAATCTGTCTCGGGGCACGGTGGTCACGCTCACGGTCGGTCCGGGAGCCTCAGCGAGCCAGCCAGCATCTTCAACAGGCCCCGCGACGGCGCCTCCGGCGCCGCGCGTGCTTGACCTCAGCCCGCGGCAAAAGAAAGTCCTCTTGCTGATCGCGGAAATGGGCTCAGCCGGACCGTCCGCCGTGGCCAAAGAGTTGGGCGTCAGTCAGATCGTCCCCGTAGTGTCGCAATTCACCGTGGCACGGTTTCGCGGTGATCATCAAGACAACCGCCTCACCCGCTGGCAACGGCGCCCATTGAACGCCGCGTGGCCGAATCAACCCATCAGCCTCTGGGGTCCGGGAACGGACAGCGGGACGTTCGACTACTTCGTCGAGGTG
>JAIBHM010000144.1 GCA_020028535.1 Armatimonadota bacterium
ACCTTCCCTCGTCTTGCGCAGGAGCACCGGCTGGGGGCCTACAAGTCGCGCGCGTACTGGCGGTCGGTTGACACCGTCAAAGATATGTCCGAGGTGGCGAAGGAGCTCGAGCGGCGGTTGATGACGTCCTTCCTGGCCTGACGCGGGGAGCTCTCTACGAAATATCCGCCAGAAACTCCAGCACGATCCGGTTGAACTCTGCGGGCCGCTCCATGCTCGGCAAGTGTGCAGTCCCGGCCATGACGACTTTCCTCGAGCGGGCGACGCCGCGCTCCAGCAGTTCGGCAGCGGCGTGAACGCCGGATTCGTCGAGATCTCCGACGATGATCAACGTCGGCGTCTTGATCTCGGCAAGGCGCTTGGCCGCCGGAGGGTTGAGGCCTTTCGACTTTCCTTCCGTCACGTGCGTCGTGTAGGTATTCAGGATCATGTTCCGGACGCGTTCTCGCAAGGCGGGTGCCACGCGCGTCTCGGACTGGCCGGGACCATCCACCCACATCTTCACCTCGAGGTCCGCGAGGCGAACGAAGTCCTTCTGTTTCCAGGTTTCCTCCATAATGCCGAAGTTCCGCTTCTCATCGTCCGTGGGCTGGTGCTCGAGGCCGCCCAACGCGGAACCCACGAGGGCCAGGCCATCCACCCGCTCAGGGTGCTCCAGCGTGAAGTTGATGGCGATCCCTCCCGCGCGCGATGCTCCGACCAGGTAGGCCTTCCGGACGTTGAGATGATCGAGCAGGTCCAAGAGGTCTTGATGATTTGAGAACTCTACGTCCTCCGTCTTCGACTTGCCGAAGCCCCGGGTATCGTAGCGAATGACACGGTAGCGCTGCGCAAACACCGTGAACTGCTCGTCCCACATCCGGTTGTCCGCCACGCCGGCATGAATCAAGACCAACGGATGTCCCTCGACGTGCCTGCTCATCATGAGGACCTCTTTTCGACCGGCCCTCGAGAAGACCTCGGCGATACCGTCAGTGGAGCGGCGGTCGCCGCGTGTGCCATTCAGTCGCCGACTCGTAAGCCTTACCGACCCGCAACACCAACGCCTCATCGCGGGGCCGTCCGACGATCTGGAGCCCCACCGGTAATCCCTCTTTCGTGAAGCCGCACGGCAGCGAGAGCGCGGGGAATCCGGTCAGGTTGAATGGATTGGTGAATCGCGTGAGGTGCACGCTCATCGCGAGCGACGTGGTAGACGCCGACGAGGGATCGTCGTCGATAGGCGACGCAGCCGCCTGCGTCGTCGGCATCACCAGCACGTCCGCCTCCTCGAACGCCCGGAGGAATTCCCGGTGCAGAAAGCCCTGCGCCCGCAGCGCCGTGATGTAATCCGTCCCGCTCAGGAAGAAGCCCCGTTCCAGCCGTGTCCGTACGTCCTCGCCGTATTCAGCCGGATGTGTGCGGAGGTGTTGTTCGTGGAACGCGGTGGCCTCTGTCGAGAGGATGACGGAGACGGCGCTTCCCGCGAACGAGGCGTACGGGACCTCGACATCGCGCACACCAGCGCCAAGGGAGCGTAGGGTCTCGACGGCAGTCGTAGCGATCGTCTCGACCTCAATATCCAGGTGCTCCCAGAAGAACTTGCGCGGAATCCCGACGCGTACGCCGCGCGCACCGCTGGCCCCCCGGCTCGAAAGCGGTCCCGCAGCGTCAAGTGCGCGAACCAGTGAACGCGCGTCGTCTTCTACTGTACCGGCCATGACGTCCAACAGCAACGCCGCGTCACGCACGGTTCGGGCGAGCGGACCGGCGTGGTCCAGCGTCCAGGCGAGCGGGATCACCCCGTCCAGGGGGACCAGGCCATACGTGGGTTTGATACCGGCGACTCCACATAACGAGGCCGGGATACGGATCGATCCACCGGTGTCTGTCCCTACCGCGCCCGCGCATAAGCCTGCGGCGACCGCAGCGGCGGAACCGCCACTCGATCCCCCCGGAATGCGCGTGGGATCCCACGGATTGTGGACAGGACCGTAGTGGGGATTGATGTTGGTGACGCCGAACGCGCACTCGTGAAGGTTGGTCTTTCCTATGAGGATCGCTCCCGCCCGGCGCAACCGTTCCGCCAGCGCGGCGTCGGTTTCGGCCTGGCGGTGAAGCCAGCGGTGAGAGGCCGACGTAGTGGTGACGCCAGCGACGTCGATGATGTCCTTGATGGCGACCGGAACTCCGGCCAGCGGGCCGGCCGTGCGGCCCGAGCGAATGGCATCATCGACGCTGGACGCCTGCTCGAACGCAATGTCGGAGAGAATCTGGATAAAGCAGTTGAGGCGAGGCTGTAGTGCTTCGATTCGCGCGAGGCACGCTTCAGCGACCTGGCGCGCCGTGAGCTCGCGTTGCCTCACTTGGGCGGCAATCTCAGCCGCCGAGGCGAACGCGAGATCGGTGCCCTTCACGGGTGCTCCGTCACGCGCGGGGCCTGGGCGGGGTCGATCGGAAGCTCGCGCAGGCGCTGCGCCGCCTCGAACAGCCGCTCGACTTCGGGCAGGATCGCCCGGATGCGGGCCCGGTCCAGCGAAAGGCCGAGCGCCGCTGCCACCTTTGCGAGGTCTTCTTCTGTGGGAAGGCGCACGACTGTCACCGTCCTAGATCAACGGAACCCCTGAGTTGACCGCTTCGACCACATCCCCGTGGGGCGACCTGCGGACAACCGACACCGATCCGGTGCCGATCTCCAGCGCGCGAATGTTGGCCAGCGGCATGCCGATTAGCCGGCAGAGCAGCGCGGCGAGGGGATCCTGATGCGAGACGATCACCCCATCGCCTCCTCGATCCAGCCGCTCCATAAACGCAGTCTCCATCCGGTCGGCCACCTGTTCCAGTGTCTCCGCGCCGGGCAGGCGCAACGCGATCGGGTTCTCACGCCACGTCCGCCACTGATCGGGATAGCGCGCCTGGATGTCCTCGATCCGCATACCCTCCCACGGACCGAGCGCCCACTCAATGAAGCGCTCGTCCTGCCTGACCTCCAGTCCGCGGCGGCAGGCGATGATCTCCGCCGTCTCGACCGTGCGTTGCAGCGGGCTCGCGACGATCCAGTCTAAATGATGGGGAACGAGCCTCTGCGCCGTCCGTTCTGCCTCACGCCGGCCATCCTCGTTGAGGGACACCCCCGGCGCGCGGCCGGCGAGCCGGTTGACAGGCGGACGGAGCCAGTCGTGCACCCCGTGTCTGATGAGGTAGACGACGCTCTCCAGGGGCTACCTGATGCCCCTCTTCTCGAGCTCCAGCAGCGCACGGATCGCCCGCGCTCCGTCGTCGGGTGTGTTGTAGAAATAGGGGGAGAGCCGGACCAGGCCGGGACGGGAGTCCACCACGATGTTCCGTTCGGCGAGCGCGGCCACGACGGCTTTCGGGTCTTCTCTTGGGATCGTCACAATGCCGGCAAGGTCGGTGAGACGCGCCGGCACCCGCGGCGACAGGCCACGGCTTCTGGCCTCCTCCACAAGGTGCTCGGCCAGTTCCATCTGCCGCTCGCGCAGCCGCCGGACCCCGATCTCTTCCACAATGTCCAACCCGGCGCGCCCGGCGTAGACTGCCGCCACGGACGGCGTGCCTCCCTCAAACCGGCGCGCACCGTCTGCATACTCGAAGCGGTGTACGTCGAAGCCGAACTGGTTGCGGTGTGCAAACCACCCCGCATCATCCGGGCGAAGATGCTGCGCCACTTCTCGCCGCGCGTACAGGTAGGCGATTCCCGGTCCTCCCAACAGCCACTTCAGACCGCCCGCGATCAGGAAATCCACCTCCGCGGCGTGGACGTCGATGGGAAGCTGGCCGATGGATTGATAGGCGTCCACGAGGAGGTGGGCGCCCCGTCGATGCGCGATCCCAGCGAGGCTGGCAATATCCTGAATCGCCCCGCTCGTGAAGTACACGTGCGAGGCGACGACTAGTCGCGTGCGGTCATCGACCGCACGCTCGTATTGTTCGAGCGGTACGGTGAGCGGATCCGAAGTGCGAAGCATCTCCAACGCTACGCCCTGCCTGGTCTTCAGCGACCATTGATAGACGGTGGTGGGAAACTCGCGTTCAGAGAGGACGACCTTCGGCCGTTCCCGATAGTCGAAGGCGCTGGACACGGCCGTGAGCGCAGAGGTGACAGAGGGAAAGATGGCGACTTCTTCGGGGGTGGCTCCGATGATCCGCGCGAATGAGGCTCGCGCGGCCTCGATCTCGCCGAGCCAGGGACCATACCAGGCCGCCGCGCCCGACTCGTCCCACTGTTGGAGGTACTTTTGCACGGCCTCGGCGACACGCCGCGAGAGCGCCCCGAGCGAGCATGTGTTGTAATACACCTTGTGCGTGAAGACAGGGAACTCTTCCCGCCATGCCTCCCACGTGCGGGGACGGCCGACCGTCTGAGCCATCGGACTCTCCGGTGGAGACGTTACGAACGGACCCGAGAGGTGAGTTTCGCCAACCGCCGTTCGACTTCCGCCAGCGTCTCTTCCTTCTTCGGATACGCGAAGCGGACGTAGTTCCGGCCGCGGGACGGGTCCCGGTAGAAGCTGCTGCCGGGGACGGCGGCGACGCCGACGTCCTTCACCAGCATCTGCGCAAACGCCACGTCGTCGCGGACTCCGAACCGGCTGATGTCGGTCATGATGTAGTACGCGCCATACGGTACGAAGCATCGGAAGCCGGCCTCGCGCAGGATCCCGAGCAGCCGGTCGCGTTTGCCCTGGTACATCTGGGCCAGATTGGTGTAATAGGTGCGTGGAAACCGCAGGGCTGCGGCACCGGCTTCCTGCAGCGCGGCCGCGGCGCCGACGGTAAGGAAGTCGTGCGCCTTCCGGATGCCTGTCGAGACCTCTGCGTCACGGATGATCGTCCAGCCTACGCGCCAGCCCGTCACGCTGTAGGTCTTGCTCATGCTGTTGATCGTCACCGTGCGCTCGGCCATTCCGGGGAGCGAGGCGATGCTGAGGTGTTCCCGCCCGTCGTAGAGCAGGTGCTCGTAGACCTCGTCGGTGACGGCCAGGGCGTCATGATGCCGGCAGAGCTCAGCGATCGACTCGAGTTCCGCCCGGCTGAAGACCTTGCCGCTCGGGTTATGCGGCGTGTTGATGATTACGGCGCGGGTCCGCCGATTGAACGCGCCCCGCAGCTCCGCGGGGTCGAAGGCAAAGTCGGGGTCGTCCAGGCGCAGCTGCACGTAGCGGGGCACGGCGCCCGACAGCAGCGCGTCCGGGCCGTAGTTCTCGTAGAACGGCTCGAAGATGACCACCTCGTCGCCGGGGTTGCAGACGGCCAGCAGCGTGGCGATCATGGCTTCCGTGGCGCCGCAGGTCACGGTGATGTGCGTATTGGGATCGACCTCGACGCCGTTGTACCAGGCGAACTTCTCCGCGATCGCCTCTCGCAGCCGCGGCGACCCCCATGTGATGGCGTACTGGTTGAAGCCGTCGTGCAGCGCCCGGCTCGCCGCCTCGATGAGCTCCGGGGGCGCGGGGAAGTCCGGGAAGCCCTGCGCGAGGTTGACGCCGCCGTACATGTTGTTGAGGCGGGTCATCTCGCGGATGACGGATTCGGTGAACAAACCCACACGATCAGCGGTGTGTCCCAACAATGGACCTCCGGTTCAC
>JAIBHM010000145.1 GCA_020028535.1 Armatimonadota bacterium
CTCCGCAAACAGACTCAGGGCCTCGAGGTACTGTCGCTGCAGCCGATCGCGTGCTGGTTGGGCCCAGTCCTCAAAGGGATCGTCAGCAAACAGCGGCCCGCGATAGATACCGACCGCCTCAGCGAGGGCTTCGGATCTGGTATTGGCTTCGGCGGACGATGCCCGGGCAAGAGCCCGGCGGAAGCGGTCGAGATCGACGTCGAGGCGATCCCGGGCGATGGCGAGGGTCGATCCAAATGTGAGCAGGAGATGTGAGGGCTGCCTCGGGGAACGATCGGGCTCAAGCACGCGCCGGAGATGGCTGAGCGCGACCCGGAGCTGATTGGCGCCGTGTCGTGGTTCGACGTCCGGCCAAAGGCCCTCGATGATCTCCTCCCTGTGCATAGGCCTGTTCTGCAGCAGGAGATATTGCAACAGCCTGCGCGGCGCCGCCCGCGGCCACGCGTCATGGCCGAGCGGACGGCCCTCACGAATCACGGCGAGCGGCCCGAGACACCGAATCGCCAGTCGCGTCCGCGTTGGTTGCGATGGCACCGAAACAGCGATCCGCGCCCCGATTACGGGGTCTGCCCGATACGGCGCGAGAAGCGTCGGAGGGGCCTGCGACAGGAGAAAGTCCCAGCCGTCGGCCGTGAGTTCCCGGAGCACGGGCAGCACTCGTTCGGCCAGCGGTGGGATATCCTCCGCCGGGGCGAATGAGGCGGCATGGAGCAGGCTCAAAGCATGCCAATGTGGTGCCGCTGCACCGGCGAATATCTCGGCCGCCTGGCGACAGGACTGGAACGATCGCGTCGCACGCCCTGTGGCGAGGAGCGCCTGCCCATGCCGGACGAGCCCGAACTGGCCGCGCCGGGCAACCGCCTCGGCCGCCAGCCGCGCAGCTTCAGTGCTGTCTGTCTCGGCGAGCAAGAAGCTGAGATCGACCGTGGCCAGGAAGCGCCAGAGGCCGTAGCTCGTCGCTCCCTCACTGGGGCCGAGGAGTTCTCGGAGCATGGCTTCAGACCGGTCGAGGGCCCCGCGTCTGGCGGCAGCCTTGGCGTTCTTGTGGGCAAGGTCGGCCTGAAGGACGCGGCACGGGATGGTTGTCTGAAGCAGCCTCGCCTCACCCAGGTGCCTTTCGGCCTCTTCGTCTCGACCGATTGAGAGCAGGACCTCGGCCAGTTCCGTGTGCAGATGGGCGGCTTCATGCCACCATTTCTGCAGGCGGGCACGGGTGATGAGGTCCTGGTAGATCGACGCGGCCTCGCGGAATCTTCCCGTGAACGACAGAAGGTCGGTCAACGAACGGGCACACCATATCTCGGTGTAAATATCGCCGCTGGCCGCGCCCGCTTCTATGGCACTGCGACAACGACGCTCAGCAGTGCTCAGATCCCCTAACCACAGTGTGATGCGGCCGATGGCTGCATGGACATGGGCGTGGGCGATCAGCGCAGACTCGGGCAGCCGCATCTCCATCTCTATGATTTCGGGGAGCATGCGGGAGAGGAGTTCGATCTCACCCTCCCACGCCGCCGCATTGACCAGCCATCGGACCGCCATCGTCTCGCCGTTGATGTCACCAGTCAGGCGGAGGAGTCGGCTCGCCTCGCTCAGGGAACGGACAGCCTGCCGGGAGTCGCCGGCCACGACCTGGGTCAGTCCACGGATCAGGTACAAATGTGGTGCCGCCTGCCACGTGCCTTCGGGGAGTACGGCGAGCCATCGCCGGATCGTTTCCAGGTGCCCCCGAGAGACCATGTCGATGCCATGGGCGCTAAGCAGGAATGCGGCCCGCTGGACGTCGCCCGCTGCGATGAGGTGGGTCAGAGCCTCGTTGACCTCTTCGTGGCGTTCCCACCAGTCGGCGGCGCGCCGGTGGACCTCGCAGATCCAATCCCCGTGCCGTTCCGTGCCGATCCGTCTGAGGAACTCCTCAAAGAGATGGTGATACCGATACCAGCGGCGGTCCCCATCGAGCGGCACGATGAAGAGATAATTCTGCTCGAGACCGTCGAGAATCTCGCGGTGCTCACGGGTCGATGTGTCCAGCAATGCGTCGATCAGCGGGAGGCTGAACCGCGACAGGACCGCCGATGCCAGAAGGAAATGCTGCGTCGCGGGCGTCTGACGGGCAAACGCTTCCTGCGCCAGATAGTCATAGATCTCGCGCATCGACCCCGACACCGTGCTCAACGCCTGCGCGGCCGCCTCCGGCCCCTGAGCGGTCGCCGCGTGCAGCGCGAGTACGATCCCCGCGGGCCATCCTTCCGTACGTGCGGCGATCACGTGGAGCGAAGCATCCGACAGGGGCAAGGCATGGAGGTCAACGAGAAGGGCGCGCAACTCGGCCGCCGTGAAGCGGAGGTCGTCAGTGCCGAGTTCTGTCAGGCGACCCTCCACCCGCCATCTGGAAAGCGGTAATGATGGACGACTCCTGGTAAGCAGGGCCAGGTGGACACGCCAGGGCAGTGTCTCGATCAAACGGGTCATCCCAACTTCGAGCGTCGGGGCGGCAAGCAGGTGATAGTCGTCGAGGACGATGACGACCTCGTTCTGCAAACGGTGCAGAGCGAGCGAAAGGAGTTGGCCGACGGCGTTCCAGTCTGCAACAAGGCCGAGCCCGCGCACGGCGGAGGCGTACGTCTTTCGCGGTACAAACCGCCGCAGCCCATGGAGCAGATGTGCCGCGAAAACCGAGGGATCGCTGTCTCCGCCGTCGAGGCGATACCAGACGGAGGGGCGACCCTCCTCCGCCAGGAAACGGGCGACGAGCGTGCTCTTCCCGAACCCAGCATCGGCCGCGATCAGCGTGACCGGCGCCCGCAAGGCCGCACCGAGCCGCACAGTGAGGCGAGAGCGGTCAAGGGTCTTCGGAAGAACGAAAGGGATCTGCAGCTTGGCGGGCAGGATTGTCGGGCCCACGCCTGCGCCCCCCGAGAGAAGTGCCGCTAGTGTTCACTGCAGGGGACCCTGCCTCCTCCACGACACCTGTCCACAGTCACAAGATCAATTGCAGTTCTCGTAGGTGTCATCCGCCGCGGGCCCGGGTTCGCCCGGCCCTCGCACTTTTTAGGCGCAGGGGCTTCGGAGGGAGTGAGCAAGAAAGAAGGGAGCGGGGGAAACCGGATGACACCCACCGCTCCCTGCGAGGTTTGTTTACCGTGCGCGTTCGAATCTACCGCTTAGGCCGATTCTCCAGTCCTTGGGGACAAGACCGGCCGCGTCCTTGAGCTGCCAGTAGATCGGGCTAATCTTGCCCGAATGTGCGTCGTGCTCGTTCAGCGTGCGCAGCTCTTGCCAGAGTTTGTTGACGGTCTCGGCGCGCGGTCGAGTGACCTGTGGTTCCATCATTGTCTCACCCCCTCTCCTCGCACCACTTTTACCCCACATAGCCTCCAATCTATCGTCCCTTCCTCGAGCCGCCACGTGTTCTGCGGGATAGGTGAAAATGTGTTTCCCCCCGCCTCCGGAGGGAAACGCCTCGCCAGAGACAGAGGGATAGAGAAGACTCGCTGGCTAGGCTCTCTAGAAGTTGAAGACCATGCTGACGCGGGCTGTGATCGTCAGCAGACCCGGCTCGATGGGAGTCGGGACCTGCCCAGGAGCCATCGGCGAGGGGACTGCCCGCTCCACCCGGAACTGAATCTCGACGCCCTCCTCGACAATCCGTTCAATCCCTCGGATTTGGAGACCGGCCGCCTGAGCGATGGCATCCGCTTTGGCTCGGGCTTCCCGAACGGCAGCACCCAGGGCCTCTCGCCGGGGCGCCGAATCGTCGCGCAATCCGAAGGACACGCCCTGGACGAGATTGGCCCCTGCCTTTGTCGATTCGTCGATTGCAGGTCCAACCTGTCGGAGGTCCGTTAAGGTCAGCGTAAGGGTATAGAGCGCGCGGTATCCTGCGATTTGAGGCGCGCTGCCGTCGCGGGGCGATGTGAAGACGGGCTGGAGCTGTACCCCCGATGTGCGGATGTCCTGACGGCGGATCCCTAACTGCTGTAGCCGGGCCAGGATCTGATCAGCCACACGGGAGACCTCAGCCGACGCCTCAGCCGCCGTGTTCCGCTGCACCTGCACGCCGACCGTGACGATCGCCTGCGTGGGTGCGACCTCCACTCGGCCTGTCCCGTTGGTGATGATCTGGTTCCGACCACCTTCGGGTGCCTGTGCCCGGACGGGAACAGCTAGAAGAGCAATTACGAGCACGCCTGCAAGAAACCAACGCATCACGTCACCTCCATTGATTGGACGCTGCGGCCGGCGGAGAAGTTCGGCGTCCGCGTACCGGATAAGCCGGCTCCAAATCCACGTGAAACAGGCCAGGCATCTGGGGAAAAGCGGTATATGGCGAAAATGTGGTGGAAGGGCCTCACAAGGAGGGAGTTACCCATGTGGAGAGCTCGTATAGCACTGGTCCTGGTGCTGGCGCTCGGTCTGAGCATGATCACGAGCGCGCCGGCCCAGGCCCAAACGGTGCGGGTGATCGTCGACGGATCACCTGTATTCTTTGACCAGCCCCCGGTTGTCATCGGAGGCAGAGTCCTGGTTCCTCTGCGCGGCGTGTTTGAACGCCTGGGTGCGTTCGTGCAGTGGAACCCAGGGACCCGGAGCATCCTGGCCGTCCGAGGATCGGACCAGGTGCAGCTGACCATCGGCAGCCGGGTCGCCTCGGTCAGTGGGCGGCAGATGTTCCTCGACGTGCCGCCGCAGATCGTTGGCAGCCGTACATTGGTGCCGCTGCGGTTCATCAGTGAATCGCTGGGGGCCCGGGTCGATTGGATGCCGTCCACGCGGGTGGTCATGATTACATCCGGGTCTGTGGCCCAACCACCGCCGCCGCCG
>JAIBHM010000146.1 GCA_020028535.1 Armatimonadota bacterium
CGTGAGGCGCGTGACCTCCGTGCCGTTGCTGTTCATGACGTAAATCTGCGAGTCTCCGACCCGCGGGACCACAAAGGCGATGCGCCGGCCGTCCGGCGACCAGTGCGGCGCGTAGCCTGTGGTGAGCCGGCGGTGCGCCCGTGTCATCACGTCCACGACTGAGATCTGCTGCTCGGCGCGTCCCACCCGGACGACGTACGCGATCTCCCTGCCGTCCGGCGACCAGACGGGATGGAGCATTCCAGGCCTCAAGAGGACCGGGCCGCCCAGGCGCCGGCGTTGCGATCCGTCGGGCGGCATGACATACAGGTCGGGCTCCTGGCCGCCCTGTCGTGAGATGTACGCGATCCACGTTCCGTCCGGCGACCAGATCGGAACCGTGTTCCGGCCCGGCGGGCGCGTGAGGCGCCGGCGAGCTGAGCCATCGGCGTTCATCACGTAGATCTGCTCGTCGTTGCCGCGCCGGGAGACGTACACAATGCGGGTTCCGTCCGGCGACCACGCGGGAAAGAGGTCGTCCTGCGCGCCTGAGGTCAACGCCTTCTGACCGGTCCCGTCCGCGCGCATGATGAAAATCTGCCAGCGCCGCCGGTGAGACGCGAAGACGATGCGGCTTCCGTCAGGTGAGTAGCGCGGCGATTGGTTCAGACCCGCACCGTGGGTGAGCTGCCGCGGAGCACCGCCGCCTGGAGTGACGACGAAGATGTGCATACCGTCCGGCTGCACGGCAACAAACGCGATGTGCGGCGGGAGGGGCCCGCGTGCGCCGGAGACGCACAGCGCCGCGATGAGGACCGCGAGTATCCGCAACATCCTGAAAATCATACCGTCTGGCGGGGGAAAAACCAATTGGGTGGATGATGCGAAGGAGAATCGGCATGAGTCTCAGACCGCGAACTCTGGGTGTTCTTACGGTGCTGCTGTTTCTCGTGGTCGCGGGGTGCCGGCCCGCGTCGCAGCAGCCGGCGGCCCCGACATCACAGAACCCGGACACGCTGACCGTGGTCCGGTTCGGCGACCCCGAGACGCTCGATCCCGCCTACGCGTATGACACCGCAAGCGCGGAGATCATTCTCTGGAACGTCTACGAGACGCTGCTCTTCTTCAAGGGCGAGTCGACTTCGACGTTCGTCCCGATGCTGGCCACAGACGTCCCCACCGCCGGGAATGGCGGGATCAGCCGCGACGGGCTCACCTACACGTTCATCATTCGCGAGGGCGTGAAATTCCATGACGGCAGCGCGCTCACGGCCGAGGACGTCAAGTATTCGCTGATGCGCTTCATGTTCATGGATCGCGACGGCGGCCCGTCGTGGGTGCTGCTCGAGCCGATCCTGGGTGTCTCCGGCACTCGGGACGACTCCGGCAAGCTGAACGCCGCGCTGTTCGACCAGGCCGATCAGGCCATCCAGGTGCAGGGCAACCAGATCTCCATCACGCTGAACAAGCCGTTTGCACCGTTCCTGGCCATCATGGCCCAGTGGTCGATGGTGACGAGCCGCCAGTGGTCGGTCGGCCGGGGCGACTGGGATGGGTCGAAGGCCGGGCTTGGCGCGATGAACAATCCAGCGGATCCGTCCGGCACGAAGTTGTTCAGCGCCGGCATCGGCACGGGTCCCTTCAAGATTGCGTCCTGGGACCGCCAGAACCGGCAGGTCGTCCTCGAGCGCCACGACGCCTACTGGCGCGACCCCGCCAAACTCGCCCGGGTCGTGATCCGCGTGATTGAGGAATTCGGGCCGCGGAAGCTGATGCTCGAGCAGGGGGATGCGGACATCATCACGGTCAACCGCCCCGAGCAGACTCAGGTGGAGGGTCTTCGCGGCGTGCGCATCGCCGATGACATCCCGCAGCTCAGCAACGTGGGCATCTTCATGAACCTGAACATCAAGGCCACCGCGGGCACCCCGGACATCGGCACCGGCGCGTTGGACGGGAATGGGATCCCGGCGGACTTCTTCGCGGACGTGAACGTCCGCCGCGGCGTGGCCCATGCCATCGACTACGGAGCCGCCACCCGCGACTGTTATCGCGGCAAGGCGCAGGTCGGACACGGCCCGATCCCCAGAGGCCTCTTCGGGTACGACGAAGAGCGCGACTGGTATGAATTCGACACCGGCAAAGCGGCCGCGTCATTCCGCGAAGCCCAGGGCGGACGCATTTGGGAGGTCGGCTTCAAGTTCACCGTGCTGTTCAACAGGGGGAACGCCGCCCGGCAGTGTCTGGCGCAGGTCATCAAATCAGGGCTGGAGTTGCTCAACCCGAAGTTCACGGTGGACGTGCGTGGCGTAACCTGGGCGCAGTACCTGTCCCTCTACCGGGACGGCAAACTTCCCATCTGGATCATCGGGTGGGCGGCCGACTATCCCGACCCGGACAACTTCGTCAGCCCTTACATGCACAGCACGGGCACGTACGCAAGCGCGCAGAGCTACACGAATCCGCAGGTCGATCAGTTGATCGAACAGGCGCGCACCGCCACGGATCAGCGGCAGCGGGCCCGGATCTACGAGCAGCTGGCGGAGATTGCCCTCAACGACGTGTTCACGATCTGGCTGGATCCGGTGGCGCTGGCCGTGATGCGTGACTGGGTGCGGGGATGGTACTCGAACCCGACATTCCCCGGGCTGTACATGTACCCGATCTCGAAATCCTGACGCAGGCCGAAATCCGGGCCTTGTTGCGGAGACCTAGACGAGTCCGGCGAACAGCGCGGTGCCGAGGACCCCGTAGGAAAACGTCAGCAGGCCACCGGCGATCAACTCCAGGTGCTCAGGTACGCGGAGGAGCCGCAGCGTGGCCCACGTCAACGGAATGACGACCAGATAGCTGAGCAACACGAAGACATACATCGCCGTACCTCGCCCCCTGCCGAACCACATGCCCCTACTGTTCGATTGCCCCGATTGCCGCAGAGCTTATTCCGCACGATACCATGCCCGTCCTGGTCGGACAATATTCCGATCATTCGGCCTATGGCTGGACCGGGCTGGGGATCGGGGCCCGCAGGAACCGCTGGACGACAGTCACTCCCACCAGGAGGGTGATACCGATCAGATCCGTCCCAAGTCCGGGCTTGATGAGGAGCAGTGAGCCGGCCAGCAGGGCTATTCGCTCCGGGACCGTGGCCTTGCGGATGAGATAGCCGATCGTCGCTGCGGCGAGGGCGAGCGTTCCGAGCGTCCCGGTGAGCAGCGCGAGCACGGTCTCCGGCCAGGGGGTCGTGCCCACCAGGAGCGCTGAGCCGTACACGAACATGAAGGGCACGACGTACCCGGCGATACCGAAGCGCATGGACTCGACGGAGGTGTCCCACATCGGCGCCTTGGCGATGCTCGCCGCGGCGAACGAGGCGAACGCGACCGGCGGCGTCACCGCGGAGATCACCGAAAAGTAGAAGAGGAACATGTGCGCGGACAGCGCCGGCGCACCCAGGCGGATCAGCGCGGGAGCGAGCACGCTGGCGCCGATGGCGTAGGCAGCCGTCGTGGGCAGGCCCGTGCCGAGGATGATCGCGGCCACCATCGTGCCGATGAGCGCCAGCAACAGGCTGCCCCCGGTCAGGTTGATCAGGACCTCCGAGAACTTGCCGCCCAACCCCGTCAGTGACAGCACGCCGACGATGATCCCGGCCGCCGCGCAGGAGACGCCGATCTCGATGGTGCGCTTGGCTCCCTCCTCCATGGCGCTGATGATCTTCACGAGGTTGAGCCGCGTGTCGGCGCGGATCAGCGAGACGCCGACGGTGACCACGAGCGCGTAGAGCGCCGCCCGGAACGGTGAGGCGCCGTAGGCGATGATCAGGAACAGCAGCACGACCAGCGGGGCCAGCAGGTACCCATGCGTCAGCATGATCTCCGTGAAGCGCGGCAGGTCTTTCCGGGGTAAGCCGCGCAGTCCTCGGGACGCTGCGTAGAGGTCGATCATCCAGTAGGCCGCCACGTAATACAGCAGCGCAGGACCGATTGCGGCCAACGCGATCCGGGCATACGGGACCCCGAGGATGTCGGCCATCAGGAAGGCCGCGGCGCCCATGACCGGCGGCACGATCTGACCGCCCGTGCTGTTCATTGCCTCGATGCCTCCGGCCACGGCGCCCTTGAACCCGGTGGCCTTCATCAGCGGGATGTTGATGACGCCGTCGACCATGACGTTGGCGGCTGAGGAACCGCTGACCGTACCGAAGAGGGCGCTCGTCACAATCGACACCTTGGCCGGTCCGCCCCGCCGGCCGCCGGCGACGCTGAGCCCGAGGTTGACGATGAACTTCCCGATGTTGGACGCCTCGAGAAACGCGCCGAACAGGATGAAGAGGTACACGTCGCGCGCCGAGACCTGGATAGGGATGCCGTAGATCGCATTGTCGCTGAACAGGAACGAGATCACGGTGTTGAACGAGAAGCCGCGGTGTGTGAGCAGCCCCGGCAGGTAGGGACCAATGAAGGGGTAGACGGCAATGGCCGCGCTCAGAATTGGCAACGACCACCCGGTGGCGCGGCGCGAGGCTTCCAGGGTGACGATGACCAGCAGCGTGCCGACGATGACGTCCCCTCGCGTCGGGAAGACGCCGGCGCGCCCGGTGAGGTCTTCGAACACGACGAACACGTAGGTCACGACCACGACGCTGGCCGCGATGAGGAGCCAGTCGACCACAGTTGGGCGGGCCTGACCCCGGCGGGCCGGGATGAGCAGAAAGGCCAGCACCACCACGAAGGTGAGATGGGTGGCATAGAGCTTCTGAGGGTCAGTCACAATACCGAAGAACCGGCCCAGGACAAACAGGTGATAGATGGCCATGCCCGCCCC
>JAIBHM010000147.1 GCA_020028535.1 Armatimonadota bacterium
CGGCCTCACGGGTCCCACCAGCGCGAACTCCGACTCCTGCTCCTCCGGGACCATCGCCATCGGCGAGGCGTTCCGCTGGATCAAAACCGGCCACGCCGACGTCATGCTGGCCGGGGGCGTGGAGTGTCCCCTGTCGCCGCTCATCTTCGGCTCGTTTGACATCATTCGCGCGATGTCCACGCGCAACGACGAGCCGGCCCGAGCCTGCCGGCCATTCGACCGGAGCCGCGACGGCTTTGTCATGGCCGAGGGCGCCGCGGTGCTGGTGCTCGAAGAACTCGGCCGAGCGCAGCGGCGCGACGCTCCCATCTACGGGGAGATCCTCGGTTACGGTACTACGAACGATGCGCATCATATGACCGCGCCGTTGCCCTCGGGACATCAGGCCGCGCGCGCGATGCGGCTGGCGATGGCCGAAGCGGAGCTGGTGGCGGAGCAGGTCGGGTACATCAACGCACATGGGAGCTCCACCCCGCTCAATGACTCCACGGAGACCAAAGCGATCAAGGCGGTCCTGGACGGGCATGCCTACCGGGTGCCGGTCAGCGGAACGAAGGGGATGCACGGCCACTCCCTCGGCGCCACAGGGGCGATCGAGGCCGCGATCTGCATGCTCGCCTTCCGGCATGACTACCTGCCCCCGACGATCAACCTCGAGGAGTCAGATCCGGAGTGCGACCTGGACTACATCCCACACAAAGGCCGTGAGCAGCAGGTCGACTACATGCTCAGCAACTCATTCGGGTTCGGGGGCATCAACGCCACGCTGGCATTCGGGCGCTACCAGTAGGCCTCAGTCATCGCTTCATGGTGGCGATCCACCAGTGATTGCCTGAGGACATGGCTGCGTGCGCTCATCGCTCACCCCCACTGCGTGATCACGTCACTGATACGCCCGGAGTTTCGGGATCAGGAACACGGCGATCCCGACCAGGATCACGCCTCCCGCCGATAGAGCGGGTCCCACACCTAGTACATCTCCCATGGCGCCCACCGGCAAACTGCCGACGGCGAACCCTCCGAAGGCCACCATGCTATAGAAGCCCATCATGCGCCCGCGCGCATGCGGGGGTGTGTTCAATTGGACGAGCGCGTTGGCGGACGCCAGCGCCAGCGCCTGCGTCGTCCCCATCAGGACGAGCAGGACCAGCGACAGCGGAAACGCCCGCACCAGCCCAAAGAGGGTCACCAGCAACCCGAAGACGAGCATCGCCACGCCCAGGAGCGCGCCCTTCCCGCGGGCCGCGGAGATGTGGCCCACAAGCAGCGCCGACAGGATCGTGCCCACCCCCGGCGCCGACTGCAGCACGCCGAGCGAGGTGGCGCCAACGTGCAGCACCTCGCGCGCAAACGTGGGCAGCATGCGGACGTAGGGACGACCGAAAAAGCTCAGCGCGGCGACTGCAGTCAGGAATAGGAGCAGATGACGGTGCTGGCGCAACAGACGAACGCCTTCGCGCAGATCCTCCGATAGACGTACCCGAACGACGGCCTCTTGCCGCGGGACGTCCATCATGGCCAGCGCGCTCAACGTACCCAGATACGAGGCTGCGTTGACGACAAAGCAACCTCCCTCGCCGACCGCGGCAATCAGCGCGCCGCCGATGGACGGGCCGAAGATCCCGGCCCCGTTGAACGCCACCGAGTTCAGGCTGATGGCGTGGAGAACCTCGCGCTCCTCCACGAGCGACGGCACCATCGAGTGGCGGGCCGGCATGTCGAACGACTGCACCAGCGAGTTGAGGCCCGCGATGATGAGCACGTGCCAGATGCGGATCCGTCCGGTGAGCGCGAGCACGGCGAGCAGGGTGGCCGTGGTCATCAGAAACAGGTTGGTCGCGACCAGGAGCCGGCGGCGGTCGATACGGTCGGCCATCGTGCCCCCCAGGAGAGAGAACAACAGCCGGGGGACCGCCTGGGTGGCGGCCAGGATCCCAAGGTACAGCGGCGACTGCGTGAGCCGGTCGACCAGGTAGCCGAGCGCCACGAACTGCATCCACGACCCGGTGTTGCTCACGATCAGGCCGGTCCACAGCAGGCGGAAGTTCCGATGCCGGAGTGGAGCCCATGGAGAAGCGGGCGGTGTTAACGGCGCAGAGAGTGCGGCGGCCTTGTCAGGCACGCACCGATTCTACTTTTTCGCCTTTGCCGCGGGGACCGGGCGGGACTGTCCCATCATCTCGGATGATCGTGCTGCGCCGGCTGACGATGACGGCAAATGCCACCAGCGCCAGCGCCACGAACACCACGCCGAACCGCACCCCCGGAGCGAGTGGCCGGATCACAATCGGCGCGATGAGGATCGCCACCAGGTTCATGACTTTGATCAGCGGATTGAGCGCCGGCCCGGCGGTGTCCTTGAGCGGATCCCCCACGGTGTCACCGATGACGGCCGCCTTATGCGCATCGGTGCCCTTCCCGCCGAGGTAGCCGTCCTCGATCTTTTTCTTTGCATTGTCCCAGGCGCCACCGGTGTTCGCCATGAACACCGCCAGCAGTTGGGCGGTGAGGATCGCCCCGGCCAGGTACGCGCCCAGAGCGGCGGCGCCCAGGCCGAAGCCGACGAGGATGGGCACACCGATGGAGATGGTCGCGGGCCCGAGAAGCTCCCGCTGGGCTGCCTTCGTGACGATGTCCACGCTGCGCGAGTAATCCGGCCTGGCTTTGCCCGCAAGCAACCCTGGGATTTCCCGAAACTGGCGGCGGACCTCCTCCACGACCAGAAACGCCGAGCGGCCAACCGCGCGAATGAGAAACGCCGACACCAGGAACGGCACCGCGCCGCCGATCAGCAGGCCGATGAACACAAGGGGCAGGTTGACCTGGATGCCGATGCGGGAGAGGAGTTCTCCGGCCCGCTGCGCCCCCTCCCCGGTGAGCTCCTGAACCGTCACGAACAGGCGCGCCTCGTCGATGAACGATCGGAAGAGCGCGATCGCGGCGACGACCGCCGTGGCGATCGCGAACCCCTTCGTCAACGCCTTCGTCGTATTCCCGACCTGGTCCAACCGGGCGACGATCCGGCCGGCCAGTGACTCGCCGCGTTCCACGCCGGACATCTCGAAGATGCCGTTCGCGTTGTCCACGATCGGACCGAAGGTATCTTCGGCCAGGATGAACCCTGTCGTAGTCAGCAACCCCAGGCCGGCCAGCGCAATGCCGTAGGCGGCCAGCGCCACGCTGCCACCGAAGATCGTAAATGACGCCACCAGCGTGACCGCGATCGCCAGGATGGCCCAGACCGTGCTCTCCAGCCCGGTGCCGAGCCCCGTGAGCAACATCGTCGCCGGCCCGGTCTTCGTCGAGTAGGCGATCTCGGTCACCGGCCCGCGGTCGGGATGGGTGAAGTACTCGGTCAGCCAGCCGATGATGATGGCGAGAATGATTCCGGTCAGCGTGGCGAAGAAAAACCGGAAGTCAGTCGCCCCGGTAACGGGATCCTTCAGGTAGAAGATGTTGATGAGTCCGAACCCGATGACCGAAACCACCGCGGCGGTGTAGAATCCGACGTTGATCGGGCGCATCGGATCGCCGATCTCCTCGTCCCGGCCTCGCACCACCCACGTCCCGATCAGTGATCCAAAGACGCCGATCGCGCGCACGAGCAGCGGGAAGATGATGAGCTTCAACGCAAACGCGCCGGCCGCGGCGGGCCCGCCGTAGCGTGCCACAAACTCCGGATCCAACAGGGTGGCGGCGCCGAGGATGATCGCCGCCACGAGCGTGACTTCGTAGCTCTCGAACACGTCGGCGGCCATCCCCGCACAGTCTCCGACGTTGTCGCCCACGTTGTCGGCGATGACGGCGGCGTTGCGTGGATCATCTTCAGGGATCCCGACCTCCACTTTGCCCACCAGGTCCGCGCCCACGTCGGCGGCCTTCGTGTAGATGCCGCCGCCGACGCGCATGAACGCGGCGACGAGCGACCCGCCGAAGCCGAAGCCGATCAGCACGCGCATGGCGTCCTGACGGAATACCATGAACATGATCGTCGCGCCGAGCAGGCCGAGCCCGACCGTAAACATCCCCGAGATCGTGCCGGCCTGGAAGGCGATGTGCAGCGCTTCGCGGTAGCTGCGCCGCGCGGCGTTGGCGACGCGCACGTTCCCGCGCACGGCAGAGGTCATGCCGACGTAGCCCGCCCCATAGGAGGCAAAACAGCCGAGCAGGAACGCCACGGCCACCCCGAACGCCAGCGCCGGCCGGTCAGCGTAGATCGGCCGGTACAACAGGTAGAGGCCGACGGTCACGGCAATGATGAACGGCAGCATCGTGCGCAGCTGCCGGTACAGATAGGCCATCGCGCCTTCCTGGATGGCTGTGGCGACGTTGACCATCGACGCGGGCCCCGGATCGTAGGACATCACGCGGGTGCGGAGATACCAGCCGTACAGCAGCGCCAGAATGCTGCTCGCGAGCACCGCCCAAAGCAGGATCGTCTCCAGCGAGCCGAACGCCGGTAGCGTGATCGTTGCTTCGCTCATCGTGCCTCCCGATTACAGGTAATTCCGGCTACCAAGGATCAGAGTACCGTTCTTCTTTCCAGGGATCGGCGTGGTTGTGGTATCCGTTGCGCTCCCAGAAGCCACGCCGGTCCTGCGGCATCAGCTCCAGACCGCGCACCCACTTGGCGCTCTTCCAGAAGTAGAGACGCGGCACAACGAGGCGCAGCGGCCAGCCGTGCTCTGGAGTAAGGTCCTTCCCATCGGCGCGATGGGCAAAGAGCGCGTCGTCGGCCATCAGATATTCCAGGGGGAGATTTGCCTCGTATCCCTGCTCTGCGTGCACCATAACGAACCGGGCCTC